>JAMDDG010000068.1 GCA_023488865.1 Bacteroidota bacterium
CTGCCTGCGGGGGTTTAATAATCTGGATGGGACACGATAGTTTTCCCTGTACTGCCAACACATCTATCATCGATTTTGATGGAAACCCAAAACCGGCAGCCTATGAATTAAGCAAAATTTGGAAAACCAATTACAAACTATGAATTACACGAACCGTAACAGAGCCATTTTATTCCTCTTGTTCATTACAATCTTTTCCTCAAAAGTCCATGCGGTAGATTTTACCAATGGTTTAACGAAAGCCGTCCCTGTGAAAAACGGAATTCCTCCCGTGATTGACGGGAAGTTGGGTGACTGGGATTTGTCCTGTATGGAACCTTGTTACGCTTCGGAACAAACAGTTGCCCGATTACATGGCGAGTGGGCATTGATGTATGACAACAATGCCCTCTATGTGGCAGGAAGGATGTCTTTGCCCGGGCGTCCATACAAGAATGAAGCCATGCCTACCGACGCTTTTTGGCAATATGACCTGTTCGCATTCCGCTTATCGGCAGATCCTAACCTTCCTTATCCCATTACGCATGAACAAGGTGAAAAAAATAACAGGATTGCCCATGTCAGTGTTTGGAAAAATACTGATAATGGCCAGAATTACCTGGACATCGTACATGGCATACGGAGAAATATGGGCACAACGGTAAATCCAACAGGTTCAAAAGTTGCTTTTCAAACTGACGGAACATCTGAATACACGGTTGAGATGGCCATTCCATGGTCGGCATTGAACGTGCCGGATGGAAAAAATCCTTTCAAACCAGGGGATAAAACAGCTTTTGTGTTTGACTCAAGATGGTTTGGAGGCACTACTTTCTCGGCTTGTGTCAGACAAAACCCCGGCGATTTTGCATATCTAAATCCGCAAACATGGGGGCAGCTCGAATTTTGCGCCACTTCCCTAGGAGTGAGACAACGTCCAACCATGGAACAGGTTATAGCAGAGGTTAAAGCCAAAAATTCACAGGTAGCAACAGTAGGGGTCCCTATTGAGATAGCGGTCCCGGAAGACAGCATGGAGATCTCTGTCAATATTATAGATGAGGCTGGCAAGGTAATCCGTGAATTAGCAGGGGGTGAGAAGTGTTCAAAAGGGACATATACAACCTACTGGGATGGTTATGACGCGTGGGGAAAGCCGGTGAAACCAGGTAAATACAAATGGGGCGCTTATTTTCATAAAGGACTGGAGGCAAGGTATGCCGGCTCAGTTGGCACCTCAGGAATGCCAGCCTACAATACGCCTGATGGGAAAGGGGCCTGGGGCGGCGATCACTCCAATCCGGTGGACTGTACCTCTGATGATAGCGGGTTTTATTTCCTGTGGCCGGTCGCTGAAGCGGGAAAAGCCATCGTTAAGACAGACTATAACGGGAAGGTCCTTTGGAGAAAAACCCCTTTTGTGAGAGGGGGGTGGGGACCATTATATACATTGGCGACGGATGGAAAATATTTATACGTAACCCTGGGCGAAAGCAAAGTGGGGGATACTCCCGGTCCAGTAAAACATACCACCTATTTGTTTAAGATGGATGCCGCCAATGGCACCCTTCTTACCTGGGACGATAATATGGCAGATAGGGCTATCTTCAGCGCCAATCTTGCAAAAATGCCGGTAAGCTTGAGCCCAATGCCCATCGATTTCGGTAAAAAAACAGAAAACCAGGAGCCAGGAATAGCTTATAATCCTGATTGTATGGGGATTGCCGTAGCACACGGGAAGGTCTATATGCCTAGCAATAACTTAGGAAAAATATTCATAGTGAATTCCATGACAGGCAAAATAGAAAGTGGCCTGGAGTGTGCAGGTGTACGCGGAATCAATTTTGATGCATCAGGAAACTTGTTTGCAGTATCTGCGCCTTTGGGCAAGAAACCAAAAGTTGTTCGCTTCGAAAAGGGTAAAGGGAAGGAGAAAGTTGTGGTATCAGATAATCTGGAAGTACCGTATGATGTAGCCATTGACAATAAGGGCCAAATCTATATTTCCGACCAGGGCAATTCCCATCAGGTAAAAGTATTTAGTGCAAAAGGGAAAATGATTTCGTCGATCGGCAAAAAGGGAGGTCGTCCGTGGCAAGGGAAATATGACCAGGCAGCTTTGTTAAACCCAACGGGATTGAGTATTGATCATAAGGGTTACTTACTGGTGACCGAGTCTTCGCTGCCTAAGGTCTTTTCCCGGTTCAGTATACCCGATGGAAAATTACAAAATCGCTGGTTTGGACCGGGAATATACTGGCAATCGACCTGGCCGATGCCCGATGATCCGAAACATGTCTTTTATATGCTCACTAAAGGAATCGGGAGGGCCCGTGTAAAGGGCCCGAATGAAGTCGGTGTACCTGATTCGTATTGGGATTTGGACCATACCCCCTATTCATTCGTGGGAAATTTGGAAAGTTTGATTCCACATCCGGAAACCGTCAAAGCGCTTAACGGAAACTTGTATTTGGTAAAAGACACGAAGACACAGGCTGTAATGTTGTTGGGGAATGATCTCTTACGCCCGGTATCTACCTGGAATTGGTTGGAAAAGGGGCAGTGCCTCGAGGCATGGATAGACGGGAACGGGGATGGGTTAAAACAAGAAAACGAAATACACAGGATAGACCGGACCGCAGACGGGAAACAAATTCCAACATTGGCCCAAGCGACTTCCTCATTCCACATGGAATCCAATGGCGACCTGTATTTCATCACCCAGGGGAATTCAATATTGAAAGTTCCCTGCAAAAAATTCTTACCCAATGGACTTGTCGAATGGGATATTCAAAATGCCACATTCGCAGTTCCAGAAGTATTGCCTGGAGCGAAGATGGTTCAAGGGCATCGTAATGGGATATTAGGCGTACGCCTGGATAGTCAAAAGAATCTCTATACTGTTTTCAATACAA
>JAMDDG010000303.1 GCA_023488865.1 Bacteroidota bacterium
CAATCCCTGTTTAATCCGGATTTTGACACCGCTGATTGGTACAATGCCACTGTTCCCGGAACGGTCCTCACCACTCTGGTTGATCAGGGTGTTTATCCCGATCCCTATTTTGGATTGAATAACCTGTCTATTCCTGATTCACTTTGCAGGGAAGATTGGTGGTACCGTTTGTCGTTAAAACTTCCTGAAAACTGTCTCGGAAAATCCATCTGGCTGCTATTCAACGGAATCAATTACAAAGCTGATGTCTGGCTGAATGGCAAACTGCTCGGACGGATTGCCGGCGCATTTCAGCGAGGAAAGTTTGATGCAACAAAGCTGATGGATCTTCATGGTAAAAATATTCTGGCCGTTCATATTTACCCGCCGCATAATCCTGGTATTCCTAAGGAGAAGTCTCCACGGGCAGGCCACGGTCCGAATGGCGGCCAGCTATGTCTTGATGGCCCCACTTTTATCTCATCCGAAGGTTGGGGTTGGGTTCCGGGTATCCACGACCGCAACATCGGCATATGGCAGGATGTTCGTCTGCGCCTGACCGAAGATATAACGATTAATGATCCGCAGGTAATCACTGATTTACCCCTTCCCGACACTTCAGTCGTGGCCATTACAGTGAAAGCGGGCATTAAAAACCACTCGCAGAAAATACAAAAAATAATCGTTGCCGGTTATATTGCTGATATAGAATTCAGTAAAACTATTGAATTGAAACCTGATGAATATCGTTTGGTAACCTTTTCCCCTTTTGAATTTCCGCAATTAAACTTTAAAAATCCACGACTTTGGTGGCCAAATGGATATGGACGACCAGAATTATATAACCTGAAATTACAGGCAAAGTTTGAAAATGGCAATCTTTCCGATCAACAAGAATGTCGGTTTGGTGTACGCGAATTCTCCTACGAAATTGCGGTTGCTCAACCTGAAAAAACAATGTGGCGCGTCGAGTTCAATCCTCTAAAAGCTGCGGGTAAGGTGATGTTCAATAATATCGACCGGCTGGATGTTGGTGAGGGAACTTCCCTGCCAAAATTAGCCGATTCCGCTGATCCTGCCTTGCTGACTTCAATCGATAAAAACAGCGACAATCCATTTCTGACCATTAAGGTAAACGGAGTTCCGGTATTTTGCAAAGGGGGCAATTGGGGAATGGACGACGGCATGAAACGCGTTTCGAGAGAAAGGCTGGAGCCGTATTTCAAACTTCACCGCGATGCCAATTTCAACATGATCAGGAACTGGACTGGTGAAAGTACCGAAGCAGTTTTCTATGATCTTTGCGACGAATATGGCATGCTGGTTTGGAATGATTTTTGGCTTTCAACCGAAGGCTACAATCTGCCTGTGAACGATAATGCCTTATTTATGGCTAATGCTACCGAAGTGGTAAAGCGTTTTCGTAACCATGCTTCCATTGCCGTTTGGTGTCCAAGGAATGAAGGTTATGCTCCGGTTCAGCTCGAATCACAGTTGCAATCTCTTATTGCCAACGAAGATGGAACACGGTTTTATCAAGGTAATTCACGCTTCCTGAACCTTCGTCCAAGTGGGCCGTGGCATTACATGACCGATCCTGCTGAATATTACCGCAAAATTGCGGAGGGATTTTCCACCGAACTTGGAACCCCTTCTGTGCCAACTGCTTCAACAATCCGTTCGTTCATACCTGCTGAAGACCAGTGGCCTATCAGCGATACCTGGTATTATCATGATTTGATCGGAAGTTATTTTAAGACACTAGAGACAAAATACGGGAAAAGTGTCAACCTAGATGACTACTGCAAAAAAGCGCAACTATTGAATTACGATAGTCACCGGGCCATGTTCGAAAGCTGGAACAGCAAAATGTGGAAAAAGGCGAGTGGAATACTGCTTTGGATGAGCCATCCGGCTTGGCCAAGTTTGGTTTGGCAAGCCTATTCGTGGGATTACGAAACCTTTGGATCGTTCTTCGGTTCAAAAAAAGCTTGTGAACCGCTTCACATTCAGATGAATCTGCCCGACAATAAAGTGGTGGTGATAAATACAACATTAAAAAATTACACCCAATTGTCTGCCACTCAGGAGCTCTTTGATTTAAAAGGAAAAAAACTTTATTACAAAAACATCAAAACTAAAGTTTCTGCCAATCAACTGACCAATTGTTTTACAGCTGAACTACCTTCCGGAATGCCAGCTGTTTACCTGCTCAGACTTACCCTTTCAGAAGGAAGCAAAGTATTGTCGCAGAATGAATACTGGAAAAGCAACCAGGAAGGTGGCCGTTTTGACGAATTTAATGATCTGCCCGGGATACTTTTGACAGCAAAAGTAGTAAAGCAACAAAATGACATGGTAATATTTGTCGTTTCGAATGCTGCCAAATCACCCGCCATTGGTCTGAAATTCAATCTCCGAGACCCGAAGAGTGGCAAGATCATTCTTCCTGCCAATTTCTCTGACGGATATTTTACGCTACTTCCTGGCGAGAAAAAGCGTATGGTTGTTGAGTGGAACGGATCAGACCTAATTAAGCCTGAGGTGGTCACTGAAGGCTATAACCTAAAATCTCAATCCTTGTTTGTAATCAAATAATTCACAAAAACATAGAAGAATATGAAATTAATTAAATTTTATTTGGGTGGCGCTTTTCTGGCACTTTTTTCAGTGATCTGTTCTGCGCAGCAGAAAGATACTGTTCCTGAGGGGCAATTTGCATGGCAGTATGTTAGTAAAGATAAATTTGAAAAATGGAAGGAATGGTCCTTTTCAGAAACTCGATGGTGGGGAACATTTCCTAAAGGCCTTAAAGCTTCCAACAATATGCTTAAGGAATATCCCTGGGCCATTGGGCCTATCACCAAGTACGAAGACAACCCAATTTTAGCGCCAACTCCGGGAGCATGGG
>JAMDDG010000162.1:0-4498 GCA_023488865.1 Bacteroidota bacterium
CAAAATTTCGAATACGGAACGTTACCGGTTTCATTGCCCAACGCGTCGCCAACCTACAATCAATTTACTTTAAAAATTAAAGACGGATTGAGGGATCAGCTTAAAAATTTCCTGGCTCAAAATGGCATTCCTTCGATGATTTATTATCCATTACCGTTATACCGTCAGGAAGCATTCAGCAAATATGTTCCGGAAGGGTTCTGTCTGCCGGTTTCTGAAAAATTGTGTGAATCGGTTCTTTCGCTTCCGATACATACAGAAATGACGGAAGAGGAGCTTGATTACATCTCTGAAACGATTCTCAGATTTTGAAAATGAAACGAGAAACGGGGAAACGGTGAAAAGGGAAACGGGGATACAGGGAAACGGGGATGCGGAGAAGAACGACGTGGCAAAATGCGTATTAAAAGGACCATTTGTCCGGATTACGGATCATTTTAACTATTTGTGATAAAATATGACTGTATTCAGAATTTAAATTTTTAAACTCTTCTTCATTCAGATAATTAAAAGTGTATGCGAAACGTAACCAGACTTGGGTTTCAGCTGCCTCCCCTTCACTATCTGTCAATTTAGAAATAAACGATTTAGGATATCGTCTTTTCCTAAAAGCTTCAGCCAAATTTGCAGCGACCGATCTTGAACTTCTTCGAATCTGATCCGTCAATGAATATTTTTCTTCAGATGGAAATTTCTTTGAAAATTCATGTATTTCAACTGCGCGATTAAATGCATTTTGAAATACGTTCAAATCAGCATGAGATAAAATAACTCTTTCCATTATTATCAATTTTAAGTTTGTCTTCTATTAAATATACAGATTTTTTACCATATATCAAAATCTCACTCTCCGTTTCTCCGTTTCTCCGTTTCTCCGTTTCTCCGTTTCACATTTCAATTCATCAAACATTTAGCACCTTATGCCCGACTTCTTCTCCCACCCATCTGCTTTCATTGATCCCGGCTGCACCATTGGATCCGGTACCAAAATCTGGCATTTCTCCCACATCATGACCGGTGCGGTGATTGGTGAAAAGTGCAACATTGGCCAAAATGTCGTCATCTCGCCCGAAGTGGTTTTAGGCAACAATGTGAAAGTGCAGAACAACGTCTCCATCTACACGGGGGTTATCTGTGAAGATGATGTTTTCTTAGGACCTTCCTGCGTCTTTACCAACGTGATCAACCCGCGCAGTGCAGTAAACCGGCGAAATGAATATGCCAAAACTACCGTGAAACGAGGTGCCTCCATTGGAGCCAACGCCACCATCGTCTGTGGCAACGACATCGGCGAATATGCTTTTATCGGCGCAGGGGCCGTAGTAACCAAAACCATCAAACCCTATGCGCTGGTGGCAGGCAACCCCGCCGTCCAGATCGGCTGGATCTCCGAATTTGGGATCCGCCTTCATTTCGACGATAAAGGATTTGCCGTCTGCACCGAAAGTGGCGAGAAGTACGTGCTAAAAAATGAGGCGGTCAGGAAAATTTGAAGTATTCTTTTCATTGCCGTCTGCTTTAGCTGACGGTTAGTGATTGAATGATAGGAAGCGGGCTTCAGCCTAAAAACAAAATATTTGGCTAAAGCCCTGTTTCATTCGCGCTCATTTATCCGTCAGCTAAAGCAGACGGCAATGGAAAAACACATCAGAGCTATCGAATGGTAAAGGCTCAATGAACTTCACCAAGGAACATAAATGAATTCCGTAATTTTCACATTTCCCAATTCCACATTCACCAATGGCTGAACAATTAAAAAGCCCGGCTGAACCCGAAGTTGACTTTGTCAACCTGGCCAAAACCATTTGGGCAAGAAGGATGTTGGTAGTCAAACTTACCGGGATTGCAGCAATTACCGGGTTCATTCTATCCATCCTGGAGCCTGTCAGGTATACGGCATCCACCACATTGGTCCAGGAAATTACTGATCCCAAAATAACACTGAATGAAGCAAGGCTTTCTGCTATTTCGGCTTTGGCCTCAGTTGCCGGCGTTGACTTAAATGGACTGACCAAAGCAAAAATGTCGCCGCAAACCTATTCGCACATCCTTACCAGTGTCCCTTTCCGAAAAGAGCTAATGAATACAAAGCTTAATTTCGGGCGAACTGATACTGCGATAACGCTTTACGATTACTATACCAAAAGAGCAAAAGACCATCCGCTAATCAGCTTTACCATTGGTCTGCCCAGCCGGATAATTAACGCCCTAAAAAGAGAACCTGGGAGCGAAAATAGTCAAACCATTCCCCATGACATTCCCCAACTGACCCGGGAAGAAATGAACTTAAATGAAATCCTTGACAAACAGGTCACCCTCCAAATCCTTGATGACGAATATATCCTCATCCGCTGTACCCTGCCGGAAGCTTATGCTGCTGCGCAACTTACCAGGAGGACCGGGGAGCTGTTGCAACACTATTTAACGGAGATTCAAACCGAAAAGGCCAGGGCCAACCTCCAATTTATCCAGGAAAGGAATGACGAAGCCAAAAATAACTTCCTAAAAATCCAGGAAGAACTTGCAGCACTGCCTGCAGGCAAGGAAGATTTAAGGCTTTCTGCTGCTTACCGGTTAGCTGAAAATATTTATTCAGAACTTACCAGGAAACTGGAACTATCAAAAATTGCACTAAGAGAGCAGACACCCGTTTTCAAAATCATTGATCCGGTAACGGTACCAACAGGGAAATCTTCTCCAAACCGGACAAAAATTGCGGCTATATTCTCATTCTTTGGGTTTGTCCTGGCAATGATTCTGATACTTGGGAAGGGATTCTTTGAAGCGACTAAGGAAAAGTGGAATAAATGATCCGCTCCAACTATTTGGGTTTCCTCCTGTTTGCCTTTATGATGGTTATCTTCTTTGTGATACCCGGATACGAAGGAGTGCAAAAACCATTTCGCATTGCTTTGTGCCTCTCTTTTCCGGTTATTTACTTCTCTTTGCTGATCAAAAAAGAGATCAGCTACCGCACTTTGATCCCAATTGTTGGAGCGACACTGCTGTTGGCGATGATGGCATTTCGCGGGACCCTTCAGAGTTCTTTTGTCAATGCCTGGCTCTGCCTCTTCGGCTTGCTTAGTATGAAAGTACTCTTTTTTGAACCGACAAAAGAACGTAAGGAGAATCTTCGTTACATTCATTTACTTGCAGTACTTTCAATCCTGTTGCAGTTTTTAATTTATTCCTATCAGGATGGCAGGCCAAAACTGGCTTACGAACTCAACCTTTCCGGCGCCTATTTGTTCCTTTTTTTTATTGCGGCAGACATCCTTGGCAACAAGTGGATAAAACTGCTGGTAATAGCCCTTTCACTCCTCCTGCTTAGCAGATTGCTGATATTCAGTATCGTCATTTATTTCCTGGTTAAATACGGCAAGAAATATTTCGCAAAAGTGATTACAAAACTCAATGCGACCTGGATGGCATTGGGCGGTTTTGTCATGATCTCCCTCCTTTCGCTTTGGTACACTTCCAACATTCGGTCCAATATTTCCTATGAAACTGGATTCCATCGGATCGTCAATTTGAATGATGGCTCCAACCAACTGAGGTTTAAGGCCAATACTTTGGCTTTGGGTGCGATCTTTAATTTACCCCCGGAACCTCAGGTGCTTTTAGGTTATGGCCCGGTTCAAAACTTTCTGAATGCCAAAAAAACAGCGATTATACCTCACAACGAATTGCTCGATTCTATCATTGAGTTTGGTCTGATAACTGTTATTTTCTTTTCCTTATTTACCCTGTCTGCTTTTAACAGACTAGTGTCATTTGCCAACCTTGAATATTTTATCCCTCTCCTGTTTTATACCTTGATCTTGTGGGTAAGGTACTTGTTGGTCCCAAGCCTGGAGATGTTGTTCGTCCTCTTTTTGCTACATTTTGCCAATGAGGAAAATCAACGAATGGATGATCTGCAATCTGTTATAAAACATGATTTGAATAATAAAATATGAAGTTAACTTTCCTGGTATCGGATTTGCACCTTTGGGGTGGAGGTGAGCGGGTAGCGATGCTGATAGCCAACCATTATGCTTCCAAAGGGATAAAGACAACCCTGCTTTCGGTCGGGAGACCCGGCAGGGTTTTTCGTTTTGAAATCGATCCTGCGGTAAAGGTTGAATATCTTAACATCCCGCTCGAAAGTGGATGGAACTTATTTCGGAAAATAGAATCTTTTTTTGCCATCAGAAGGTATTTAAGGGTTAGACAGGATGAATCAAGTGAGACTGATGCATCGAACAACAACTTTGCTGAAAATAGCCTAACTGTCCTTCTGGGGATTGGAAACTTTCCAATTATCCTGGCAGCAATGGTACCCAAAGGAAAAAATTTCAGGACAATCGGCTGCCTGCATACCCCATATAAGTCACTCCGTCATATTTGGAAATTTTTAAGATGGCTGTTTTACAACAAGTTGGATATCCTGGTTTCTTTAACACACCGCGATGTTCCGTTATTGAGGAGGCATAATTCCAATGTCATGGTAATCCCG
>JAMDDG010000162.1:5267-15220 GCA_023488865.1 Bacteroidota bacterium
AGCACCGTTAAATCTTGTATATAGCCTGATTTTGCTGGCATACGTGGTGGTGGCCGTTTTTACGCCGCAAATGGAAGCGTTCGATTCCAACGGGCCAAAGTTTTTGGCGCTGGCGGGGCTAAACCTCCTTACATTCGCTTTTCTTTTTACCCGGAAAGATTTTAAACAAAATAAAACCGTTAAATGGAGTTTCTTCCACAGCTGGGCTGGCATTCTCTATGCTTTGTTAATGCTTATCTCCCTTCTTTCCTTTGTCAAATCGATCAACCTGAACGAATCGATTCTCCAGTTTAGCAAAACAATAACCATTTTCGTTTCCTGCTACTTGGTTGTTCTCATTATCTCTTTCGATAGAAGGTATCTGGAACCGCTGGCCATCGGCATGGTCCTATTCCTGATCATCGACAGCCTTTCTGTCTATTACCATATCGGGAAATACCTCAAAGGCGAGCTTGCCGACATTGAACTGATCAAAACGGTTTATTCAAATAAAAATGTCCTTGCTGCTTCCATTTTCATCAAACTTCCATTCGCGCTTTGGCTGTTCACTTTTCACAAAGGATGGAAACAGAAATTGGCGCTGGCGGGATGGGGCATCAGTTTATTATCCCTTTTTTTCCTGAGTTCCAGGGCATTTTACCTGGGGATTTTTGTTCTGTCGGTTACTTACCTTGTAAGTTTATGGGTGTTGTACCGCAGAGAGGGACAAAACGCCTACCGGCGGAATATGGTACTTTATGCAGTAGTTCTAACCGCGTCAATCCTGTTGTTTACGGTCGTTCAGAAAAATTTATACCCTAAACCGTCCATTTACAATGCCGGGATTATTGAGCGCTTAAGTCAGGCCAAACCAACAGAATACTCCACAGGTGAGCGTTTGGGAGGATGGAAAAGGTCATTCGACGTGCTCAAAAAAGAACCGATGTTGGGTTGCGGACTGGGAAACTGGAAAATTGCCACCCTGCAAGAGGAGAACCAAACCAAGATCGATTTAACCTATCAATACCGGGCGCACAACGATTTCATCGAAACTGCCACCGAAACGGGTGTTTTAGGCGGATCACTCTTTCTCGCCATTTTTATTCTCCTGACTTTGCCCTATTTTAAATCCTTGTTAAAAAAAGAAGTAGAGGTACAAACCCTCAAACTTCTTTTTTTACCTGCCTTTGGTCTGATTGCTTATGCTTTCGACGCATTTTTCAATTTTCCGCACGACCGTCCCGAAATACAGGTCTTATTTGCTTTGTTTGCAGGTGTGGGAATTGCCCTGACACAAAACAACCCGCTAAACCTTTTATTTGCAAAAAAAAATCATTCGATTGAACCTGCTCAGGGAAAGTTGCTCAAAGAATCGGAGGGAAGGAACAAAATCCTGCCAAATACCTGGAAGGGCGCTTTATTGGCGTTGATGCTCTTTTCGCTGTATATCCTTTTCTTGAATTTCCAGTCATTAAAGATGCAGAAAATTGTCTCAGACGAGATTTCGACCGGAAAATTAAGCGCAAGTTCTGATAAGATCATTCAGTGGTTTCCCTGGATACCCGACATCAACATCTTTGGCGAACCAATATCCGTCCAAAAAGCCAGGTACCTGCTCCATGAAAGAAAGTTCTCCCAGGCTATTGCGTTGCTGGAAAAGGAAAATGCCAATCCTTACGATTCCCGGAGGGAATATTTTCTGGCTTCAGCCTATTTGTCGACAGGTAAAACGGACAGTGCGCTTAGTTGGAATAAACGGGTACTACAACTGAAACCTTACCTTTTCGAAAACATTTCGATGATGTGTAATATCTACGAACAAACCGGTAAAATACAAGAAACCATCCCATTACTTGAAAAATATATCAGTCACGACAAATACAACAGCAAAGCCTGGTTACTAATCACCCAATACCTGGATAAAAGCGGCGACCTGAAAAAAGCGTGTGCTTATAACGACTCAGCCTTCAGCTACCTTCCAACGGATGCCACCATCCTCCAGAACCGGGATTATCTAAATACAAAGTTACTGGTCGCCCCCTACAACGACAGCTACGACAAGGCCGTTGCCAGCTACAAGGGAAAAGAGTACGAGATCGCTATCCAATTGTTTTCCGAATTGATTGACAAAGGGGTCAAACTTCCCAGATTATTTGAATACCGGGCATTTTGCTATTATTTTACCCAACAATACCAGGCCAGCCTTCAGGACATAGATCATCTCTTCTCAACGGGAACGCGACAACCCAATTTGTTAAACCTGCGCGGGATTAATCTGCAAAATCTTGGCAAACAGGCCGAAGCCTGTTCCATGTTTAAGGAAGCGATGAAAGCAGGCGACCAGGAAGGAGCGGCCAACTTTAACAAGTTCTGCAAAAAGTAAGAAACCGATTGAAGCCATTCAACCGTCATTTGCTACCATTGAATAAAAAAACTACTCAATACCCTAAAAAAACCGGCTAATTTGCTTGTGTTTTAAATTTAATGAGTAATTTAGCTACTCAATAGACCTAAATACAATGCTCGAAGATCTTATTACATCCAAGACCCGGATCAAGTTGCTGTTGAAGTTCTTCCTCAACAGCAGTACACAGGCTCACCTGCGGGGTTTGGAGAGCGAATTTGGGGAATCAACCAATGCTATTCGTTTAGAGCTAAACCGGTTTGAACAGGCCGGATTATTAGTCTCGCACGAGGTTGGAAACCGCAGGGTGTATGCTGCGAATACCTCCTACCCGCTCTTCCCGGAAATAAAAAATCTGTTGCACAAACATTTGGGTATTGATCAGGTACTGGAACAAGTAGTTGAAAAACTGGGATCGTTGGAAAGAGTCTATCTGACCGGCACATTTGCCCACGGGACCGATGGCCCTAATATCGACGTGCTCCTGGTTGGGAACGATATTGATACCTCTTATTTGGACGTGTTGATCAGCAAGGCAAAGCCGCTGATCCAAAAAAATATATGTTATAAACTCATCGACTCACTTCAGTTTATAGCTGTTTACCAGGAGATGAGCCAAAAAGATATGCTGCTTTTGTGGCAGCACAAAAACTAAGCCGGCGTCAGCCTTCGGGTTACTCCGGCATTATGTCATAAGCATCAAATAGCAGTCCTTTCGATAAGGAAGATGGGACTGAGGAGGCGGAGCTGTGGGACGAAGGGGACGAAGGGGACGACGGAATGACGGAAAGACGGAGGGACGGAAAGGAGCACCGGTCCCTGAGCTTGTCGAAGGGCAGACGGAGAGGACGGAAAGACGGAGGGACTGAGAGAAGGGCGGACGGAAAGGACAAAATTTTCAAATTGGGAAATGTGGAAATGTGGAAATTGGCAGAGGTTCGTTGCGAAATTTCCTGGCCATAATTTCGAATTCTCATGTAATCTTACCCCGGACGGGGTTAAACATGAATCGAAGATCGGCGTAGCCAATAACCCCCGGTGAAACCGGGGGATCAGAAATACAAATCAACCCACCGTCCGCGGTAGCAGGTTGTTAAAACGTTCGGTCACGATTTCGGTCCCTGAGCTTGTCGAAGGGCGGACGGAAGGAACTAAAGATCGAAAGATGGAAAAATGAGAAAATGAGACTCCAATTCAAAAATCAATGATTCCCAAACGATTGCATCATGTCTGGCTGAGCGGGGATCCGTTGCCTGAATTGATGGTTCAGTGCAGAGACTCCTGGACGAAATGGTTGCCGGATTATGAATGGGTTTTATGGGACCAAAAAAAAATTGAAGGGATAGAAAATGAATGGTTAAAACAAACCCTCCAAACCCGCAATTATGCTTTCGCCACCGATTTTATCCGTATACATGCCTTATACAATTATGGAGGAATTTACCTCGATGCAGATGTGGAGATGACCGGATCCCTGGATCCATTTTTAAAACACCCGTTTTTTATCGGATTTGAGTTCAACGACGACCTGGAACCTGCCGTATTCGGATCAGTTGCCGGTCATCCCCTGCTTAAAGACCTACTGGAATATTATCAGCAAAGAAATTTCATCAAAGAGAACAAGCAATGCGACCTTCGGCCACTGCCCCTGATCTTTAATGAGAAAGCAATAAAATTCGGGTTCAGTCCGAACGGCAAACCTCAGCTATTAAAAGAGGGGATACAGGTTTATCCCTGCGAATATTTCTCTCCAAAGAATCTCTTTTTCAAAGAGTTTAAGACCACCGACAAGACCGTCGCCATTCACCACCTTGTCTCAGGTTGGGTAAAAAAAGGGTGGGGACACAAAAGCAAAATATTATTTCACCAACTTTTATATATCATCGGAGGTAAACGGTTCCATGCAAGGGTCGTTTCCATCATCCGCCGATACCTAGTGTCCTTTGTGTAAACCTTTGTGCCCTTCGTGGTTAAGTTCTAAATTCACCACAAAGGACTCAAAGTGCAGCACAAAGGAGACACAAAGAACCTCTGAACTCAATACAACATAAATAACTAATTGTCAATTGACAATTTTCAAAATCAACCTCACATTGAATTTGCCAGGCACTTCTAACCACACCCTAATCTCCGCTAATTCATTGCCCTTATTTTCTGTTCTGATAGCAGTCTATAACCAGGAGCAGCCCGAGCGGTTGAAAATGGCTTTGGAAAGTATCTGGGACAAACAGGCTTTAAAACCTTCAGAGATCGTATTAGTTAAAGATGGCCCGTTAACAGAGGAATTGGATAAAGTAGTAGATCAGTTCAAAAAAAAAGCGCCGTTAAAAGTCATTTCTTTGGAGCAAAACCATGGGCTGGGATATGCCCTGGCATACGGATTGAATTATTGCAGCCAGGAACTGGTAGCCAGGATGGACAGCGACGACTTGTCAAAACCGGATCGGTTCGAAAAGCAAATCAGCTTCATGAAGGAACACCCGGAAGTGGATATTGTTGGGACAAACATTGAGGAGTTTGATCATCACCCTACAGAGATTCGTTCGCACCGACGACTTCCGTCCACCTTTTCAAAATTAAAATTGTTCTCCAAAAAGAGAAGCCCGTTCAACCACATGACGGTAGTTTTTAAAAAAACCGCGGTGCTGGAGGCAGGAAATTACCAGCCCTTTCATGTGTATGAAGACTATTATCTCTGGGTAAGGATGATCCAAAACGGCGCGCAGATGGCCAATATCCCGGAGTATTTAGTCACTGCCAGATTAGACGACAGTCAGCTGGTCCGCAGACATGGGAGCTATATTTTTCAGCAGGAGGTGAAATTGCAGAAAGAAATGCTTCAACTACATTTCATCAACAAATGGGAATATTTCAGAAACCTTGTTTTAAGGGCTTATCCGCGATTGCTTCCTTTCTGGGTACTAAAAATTATTTATAAGGTACTGCATTAAGAAATCCAAAATCGAAAATCCAAAATCGAAAATTTCTGATAAACTGGTCAGCATCGTCGTTACGAGCTATAACCATGCAGACTTCCTTCAGCAACGTTTGGATAGCCTGCTTACACAGACTTATCCCGACATTGAGATAATTGTTGTCGATGATTGCTCGACAGATCGAAGTCGCGAATACCTGAATACTTACAAGTCTCATCCTAAAGTCAGTCTCTTCTTTCTGGAAAGCAACAATGGCTATGTTCATGCCTCCAATTATGGAGTGAGCAAGGCCAATGGGGAATACATCATTTTTGCCGAATGTGACGATTTTTCAGAGCCCGATCAGATAGACTCCCTCTATCAGGCAATAACGACAAACAACAATATTGGCGTTGCATGGTCCGGTAGTCACCTGACAGATGAGACAGGTAATATAATTGGTACTGATTTTCCAATAAGGAGTACCGCTTTTCAGAATTATTGCCGGACAGATGTTCAGGTCCCGGGATGGATGGTACTCAAATTTATGATGCACTCCAATGTGGTTCCCAATATGAGTACGGCCATGTTTAAAAAATCCTTGTTTACACGGATTGGCGGACTTTCAGAAAAATACAAATTAAGCGCCGATCTTGATTTTTGGGTACGCATGGCTGAAGTTGGTGACTTTTACTACCTGAAAAAGCCTTTGAACAATTTCAGGACCCATCCTGATTCAGTCAGAAATCATTTAGGGACATCCGTTCAGTTGATTGAAATGATAGATATTATCAGTCACCTGAAAAAAAAAGTCAAAAGGACATTAAAAGAAAAAATAGAACTAAAAATGCATCTGGGAAATTTGTGGTTCTATTATGCTAAAAATGAATTCCATTCATTTTACAAAACCTTTGTAACCGTTTTGACAAATACATTCAGACAAGAGCCATTACTGCTGTTTTTCATGCTTTTAAGTTTTCCCGTTTTATCCGTCAAAAAAATTGGGAAGCTTCTGAATCCATGAAGATGAAAAAGCCAAGAATATCTGTCATAATGCCTGTTTACAACGCAGAAAGTTTTCTGATGGAATCTGTAAGCAGCATCCTCGACCAAACTTTCTCTGATTTCGAACTGCTTATCGGGGATGATGGATGTACTGATCGTTCCATTGAAATCATCCGTTCGTTCAACGATGACAGAATAATCGTAATCAGGAATGAAGAAAACCTGGGCATAGCCAATACACTGAACAGATTGATAGATGCATCTCGCGGCGAATACATTGCCCGGCAAGATAGTGACGACATTTCCCTTCCAAAAAGATTAGAGAAACAGATCAATTTTTTGGACAAGAATCAGGAAATAGGAATATGCGGGACCAACTTTACCATTTTTGGTAACAAACGGAAGCAAATGTTTATGCCGCTTCAGGATGATGATATAAAGGCCTGTATGCTGGTTTACAATCCTATTTGTCACCCGACTGTAATGATCAGAAAATCCTGTTTGACAAAATATTATGATCAGTCGTTATATCCTGCCGAAGATTATGCCCTATGGCATGAGTTGTCAAAAACATCAAAGCTGGCCAACCTTCCGGATTCCCTGCTGAATTACCGGTGGCATGAGACCAATATCAGCACTACAAAAGAGAAGTCGCAGATCGAAATTGCCAATTCTATCAGGGCAGATATATTTCATGAAACGCTTGCATATAATATTGAGGAAAGGGAGACAAGACTCTTAACCCAGGTCACCAACTCAAGACTGACAGATTATACCGATCTTTTGCTTTTTGAAAAATTTCTCCTCAAAATACGTTCGAAAAACAAGGAAACAGGCTATTACAATGAAAGAGCGCTTCATAGACGCAGCTTCCACTTATGGTCGTCTGCCGTCTTTAAACTGAAAGGTATCAGTCTATGTAGAAAGATCACTACTTTTTTGCTTTCTGAATTGTTTACAGTCAGCGGTCTTCTCCATTCTTTATCTGTAAGAAATATTCGTAGCCTCATAACAAGTTAATTAACAGGGAGTAAATTTAACCTTCAAGGGGATTTTTTCATTGCATTTGGCTGGATATAATACGGTTGGCAAAAGATTGCTTCCCGTTTCGTTCCTCACGGTTACAATGACGGTATTAATGGCTACCTGGTGGATGAAGGGAAGAAAGGGATGGCGGTTTGATT
Organism: Bacteroidota bacterium; assembly: GCA_023488865.1. Lineage (GTDB taxonomy): Bacteria > Bacteroidota > Bacteroidia > Bacteroidales > Prolixibacteraceae > CAINVV01. Next base: position 12,755 of record JAMDDG010000162.1, read on the forward strand.
GCGCCTATCAGTATGTGAACTATTCACCGCCATCCCTTTCTTCCCTTCATCCACCGCCCTATAATTAACGAATCCTTTCTTCCCTTCATCCACCGCCCTATAATTAACGAATCGTCATTGCGAGGAGGTACGACGAAGCAATCTGCTGATTTTCAGTTAATTATAAATTTTATACTTATTCTATTTTGATTGTAATGTTATCGTCTCACAACGGTTTCATGACAGAAGATAAAAATCTGTCATTGGTAGGAAGAACTACGAAGTAATCTACTGACTTACAGTCAGATATAAAGTAGAAACAATAAATGGATCCAATACTAAGGAAGAATTTCTCCTATCTGTTTTTACTTCAAAATATCAATTATATCATACCATTGTTACTCTTGCCTTATCTGACAAGGGTACTCGGGGCTGACAATTTCGGAAAGATCGCTTTTGCGCAGGCATTTGTCGCCTATTTTTTGATCCTGACAGAATTTGGCTTCAATAACTCCGCTACACAGGAAATTGTAAAGGTAAGGCAAGACAGGGATGCGCTCAGCAGGGTATTCTGGTCGACCACCTATGCAAAATTGTTTTTTGCATCGGTCAGTTTGGTCCTCTTCTTATTGCTACTGTCGGTAATTCCCAAATTGGGACAGATGTACCTGCTGTTACTGATTGCCTTTGTGACAGTTCCATCATCCGTACTTTTTCCGACATGGCTTTTCCTGGGATTGGAAAAAATGTCCTGGATTACATGGTTAAACGGTATACCCAAAATTGGGGTGTTGATTTTCACCTTCCTGCTGGTCAGGGAAAAAACGGATTTTACATTGGCGTTGCTGATTCAGGTTGCCGGCACTTTCACCTCCGCCATAGCTTGCGCAATTTTAATAGCATGGCAAAAGACGATCAGATTTCACCTCCCCTACCGGGAAGATATAAAATCAGCGATCGTTGAAAGTTGGCATTTTTTCGCATCGGGGGTCGCAACCAATATTTACACAACTACCAACACTGTCGTATTGGGATTTTTCTCAAGCGATGCTATAGTAGGAATCTTCTCGGCATCCGAAAAGATTATCCGCGCCATCATCGCACTGTTCTCTTCCATGTATCAGGTTACCTTCCCAAGGATTAACAGCTATTACCATGAATCCAAAGAGCAGGCGCTGATCTTTGCAGGGAAAGTACTGAAGGTGACAGCGGTCATTACCCTATTGACGGGAATATTTTTGCTGATTGCTGCTCCTGTCATTGTAAAAATAATGTTCGGCGTTCCGCAGTACAACGAAACGATCATCATTATGAGACTAAGCAGTTTTCTTCCTTTTTTTGCCATTTGCAACGGTGTGCTGGCGGTCAACCTGCTGTTCACTTTCGGACTGAAACGTTACCTGACAAGAATTGTCGGTGCAGGCGGCATCTTCAGCATCCTCCTTATTGTCCCGGCCGTATTGTTTTTTCAGGCCAGAGGAGTGGCGATTGTTGCCACCCTGACCGAAATGCTTATATCCGTACTGCTGCTTTACGTTCTGAAAAAACACAGGATAAAGATCATATTGTAATAACTGAATTGAATAGACAATTCAATGTCAATAATTTAACAAAATTCTTTGTGTTCACTTTGTGCTTCCCTTCGTGCCCTTTGTGGTTAAGATTTTTTTTATTTCACCACAATGGGCTCAAAGGTTACCACGAAGGACCCAAAGTAAGATTCACTCATTCAGCAATAGATCCTTATCAATTATTTAAATACTTCTTATTACTTAAAAAAGTAAGGAATGAAAAATATTACCACCCTTTTCCTGTTTATCCTTCTTTTACTCCCGGGACTTTCCCGCTCCCAATCCTTGCCGGTTGGAACAGGTATCCTGGAAGATTATTACCGCAGGGCCCAGCTCCTGGGAAAAGTTGATTCATCCATCTCTTTCACTGCCCGACCCTTCTTCCCCACCGACCCTTCGGCCCTTCGACTTCGCTCAGGGACCACCCCGCTCAGGGACCGGTACACTCAGGGGTCATTGCATCTCCCAGTCCTCCAGTCCCCCAGTCCCTCCGTCCCTCCGTCTCCCCTTCTCCCCCTCGTCCAGTCGCCCCCTTCGTCCACTCGTCCCAGTCATTTCCTCGTCCCCCTCCCCATCACGCTGCAACAGCAGTGGAACTCCAACCATCCCTACAGCCTGAACGACGGCGAGATGATCCCCGCCAGGGGTTACCAGACGATGGTGAGCGGCGGCTTTTTTGCCAAAGCAGGGTTCCTGACCGTTCAACTGCGTCCGGAATTTGTGTATGCCCAAAACCCGCCCTTCGACGGATTTGGCTATTCGAAAGGCCAACCGGATTATGTCTGGCAGGGTTACTATGATTTCCTAAACCGGATCGATCTGCCGGAACGTTTTGGTACTAAACCTTACAGCCATCTCTCCCCCGGACAAAGCAGCATCCGCCTGAATTTCGGACCTATTTCGACCGGCGTTTCCA
>JAMDDG010000281.1 GCA_023488865.1 Bacteroidota bacterium
AGTACATCCAAAAGGATGAATATGTGGAAGTTACGCCAAAATCGATCCGGTTGAGAAAGATTAAACTGAGCGAAATCGAGCGCAAAAGATCTTCAAAAAACAGCTAATACAACTTCCCTACCGGAAAACAAAAATAACAACAAACCCGAGTCCTTACCAGGAGTCGGGTTTGCTATTTATTGGAGCCAGGCTAAAGCCCTGTCTATTTTTACCCTCTAATCCGTTGGCTGAAGCCAACGGCAATGAATGGATCCAACCCAAGTTACAGCTAACAATCAGATGATTCATTCCAGCGTGGATGAAGTCAACGGCAATAAATGGATTCAACCCCGCCGGGGTTGAATGTTAATAACCGCGGGTGAAACCCGTGGAAAAGGCAATCCTCACCAATCATCAACCCTGTCAGGGTTGAATGAATATCCAACAGCTGGCGGTGAAACCCACAATTGAACGGGTAAAATCGTTTGGAAAACCAAAATATATCTTCAAAAAGGTACTTTCTCACCCACCTTTTAATCTTTTTTGCAATAAAAAATAAATTTTTTCACAAAAAACAAAGGCCAGCCTGATCAGAATTTCGTTTTTTTTACTTTATATATAATTGAATATCTGATATTTTATAAATATGTCCAAAATATTTTTAAAAATATGGTACTATGTGTTGCATAGTACCATATTTAATATATATATTTGTATCGCCTACTTCAGTGTAATGGAAAGTACCTTATTGATACTTATAGCTCAAAAAGTAGCCCAATTAAATATTGAAACGGATTAATTGCAACTAAAATGAATATAGACAATTCTAAAGCACAGATGAGGAAAGGGATACTGGAATACTGCATATTGCTGATCCTTTCCAAAAAACCGTTGTATGCTTCAGACATCATCGGTGAGCTGAAATCTGCCCAAATGATTGTGGTGGAAGGAACGCTCTATCCTTTGCTTACCCGGCTTAAAAATGACGGGTACCTCTCCTACAAATGGGAAGAGTCTCTACAGGGACCACCCCGCAAATATTACGAACTGACCCCTCTAGGCGGAACATTTTTGAAAGAACTGGAAATCTCCTGGGCAGAATTAGTGGATGCGATACAAAAACTAAAAGGATAAAATATTAGGTAGGGGCAGCCCTTGTGGCTGTCCATCAAGACAAATAGAAAATAAAAAACCAAAGATAAACAACAAGAAAAATGAAGAAGACATTGACCATCAACCTGAGCGGATCCGTTTTTCACATCGATGATGATGCCTATGAAAAACTTTACGCCTACCTGAACAACATCAACCGACATTTTGGAAGTGATGAAGATGCCAAAGAGATTGTTGAAGACATTGAAGCAAGAATTGCTGAAATCTTTGCCGAAAAGGTCAAAAACGGTGGCGAAGTAATCAACATTTCCCACGTCGAAGAAGTAATTGTGATAATGGGCACACCGGAAGCCATCTCAAACGAAGAGGAAGAAAAAGGAAAAGAAAAAGAGAAAGTGACAGAAAAGAAGCCGTTCCGCACAAGAGGGAAAAGACTTTACCGTGATTCCGAAGACCGTGTTTTGGGAGGTGTTTGCAGTGGATTGGGCGTCTATTTCGATATCGACCCGGTCATAATCAGGATTTTGTTTGTAGTGGCTTTCTTCATCCCGATAAGCAGTCTTTTGATTTATTTGATATTATGGATTGTAGTGCCCAAGGCAACCAGTACTGCCCAACGGCTTGAGATGAGAGGAGAAGAGGTAAATATTGACAACATTTCCAAATCAATCAAAGAAGAGATCCTGGATGTGAAAGAAAACTTCAGAAATTACCGAAACTCTCCTGCTTATACCCAAAGTAGAAGTGGCATGCGCGAGGTAGGCAACACCCTGGTTTCTGTCCTTAAGGTATTGGGAACGATCCTGCTGGTCATTATTGGCATACCGTTCCTGATTATTGGGGTTGTTTTGTTATTCGTCCTGTTCACAGTGATTTTCGCCTCTGGTCATTTAATGAACATCACCCCATTTGGCAACGGCCTGGATCATCTTCATTTCATTTTTGCAAATGGCCATGTGCTAAGCTGGCTGGGCTTCGGGTTAATTTTAGTAGTCGGCATTCCCATTCTATTGCTGATATATGCGGGAATCAAAATGATCTTCAGGATTAAAACCAACAACCACATCCTGGGTTTTGTATTTGCAGGATTGTTTATCGTCGGTATTCTTATTCTGACCGTCAGCGGAAGCAGAACTTTCGGGGGATTCAGCAAATCAGCTACTGTCACCAACCATGAAAGCCTGACCACTCAGTCCGACACGCTCTACCTTACAGCCCTTCAAGGACAAGGTGAAAAGGAATTGGAAGCCACCTATGATCCTGACTTCAACTTTAATGATTTCAAGATAGGCGAGCAAGACGGTAAAGAGATTCTGATCGGTCGCCCCCGGCTTCAGGTAGAAAAGGGCGATGAAAAATATTTTGGCCTGACAGTCAATAAGATATCCAGAGGAATGAACTTTACCAACGCCAGACAAAATGCTGAGGATATTCTTTTCAATTACCAAATGAAAGATTCGACGATTAACGTTCAAAGCTCCTATCTGCTTCCCAAAATCTGGAGAAACCAACGCGTCAATCTGAAATTATATGTCCCGGTAGGGAAGACTATTTATCTCGATGAATCTGTCAAACCTATTCTTCGGGATGTTAAAAACACCTCAGACACTTTTGACGATGATATGGTTAACAAATACTGGACCATGAAACCAGAGGGACTGACGTTGGTCAACAGGGCAATTCCAAATGTAAAACCTATAAAAAAGTAAAAAAATGAGCTTCTTTTATCGTGTAGGCATCCTGATTGCCATGCTCCTCTCCTTTTTGTCCGGTTTCGGACAAAGCATGTCGCAAAAGATCTACGACCGCTATCCCAAAGAGGCAGGCTTCACCTACTTCTCCTTTTCCAAATCGATGATCGATGCACTCAATTTGAATATGGATGAGGAAGGCAAAAAAATTACCGGTGATTTTCGGGAATGCCGGGTATTGATTTACAATGCAGAGAAAGGAAATTTAAAACACTTTTCTGAAGATATTTCCAAAGAGTTGGGCTCGCTCCGCTACGAACAGGTTCACCCCAAAAATGAAAAACCAACAGATGATGCTGAGTTTTGGATCGAAGGTAAAGGAAACAGGGTTACAGAATGCCATATTATCCTGGGCAACAAGGACAAAGGAAACAACAAAAACTCATCTTTGCTGATTTCCTTCTATGGTAATTTTAAAGTGGAAGACCTGAAAAAGCTTGAGACAATAGGTCAAAAGCAGAGCGAATAACAAAATAATGTTTAAAAAGTTTGAAGGGTCTATGGGGTTTGAAGGGTTAACCTCCACCCAACATTTCAAACGTTTCAAACATTTCAAACAATATAAACTAATTACGTTGTCTGATATTCTCCCGAAACATCAGTAAGCACTTCACAACCCGTTTCAGTTACCAAAAGCGTGTGTTCAAACTGCGCAGATAATTTATTATCCACGGTGCGGGCAGTCCAGCCATCATGCTGATCCACTTTCACACGGGGTTTCCCCTCGTTGATCATCGGTTCGATGGTGAAAATCATACCTGGTTTCATCTTTGGACCGCTGTTTTTGCGGGCTGCATGATCGACCTGCGGATCTTCATGAAACTCAACCCCAACGCCATGTCCGCAAAATTCGTAAACCACGCTAAAGCCTTGTGACATAGCATATCTGTTGATAAAATAACCGATATTGCCAAAATAATTACCCGGTATAACCTGCTGAATGCCCAGGTTCAGGCATTGTTTGGTTACCTTGATCAACTTCTGCGCCTGAGCCGACACCTCCCCCACAACAAACATCTTGCTGGTATCCCCATAATATCCATCCAGAATGGTCGTCACATCCACATTGAGGATATCCCCTTTTTTAAGAATTGTTTTATCGGAAGGAATGCCATGACAAACCACTTCATTCAGGGAAATGCAACAGGATTTGGTAAAGCCATTGTAATCTAAAGTAGCCGGGATAGCCTTCTTATCGACCATGTAGTGATGGATCAGGCTATCCAGGTATTCGGTTGAAACGCCCTCTTTGATAAAAGGTTCGATATAAAGTAAAGTCTCGCCTGCCAGTTTGGAGCTTTTCCTGATTCCTTCAATCTGTTCAGCGGTTTTGATCAAGATGTTCATCTGCCATTTTTTTGTAAAGTTAGAGCTATTCTTTAAAAGAGCAATAGTTTGTAATGAAGCTTCTAAAATGAGCTTAAGCTCATTTTAGAAGCTTCATTACAAATCCAACCTTCTCCTCCATCGGTAAAAACCCATCTAACCAGTGAATTTCGAAACCCTCCCTTTCCATCTTTCGGAACCAGGTCATCTGACGTTTCGCGAACTGGTGAATGGCAATATTCAACTTCTCAAACATCTCCTCCCGGGAGAGTTCTCCCGTCAGATAGAGCGTTAAAAATTTGTATTCCAATCCGTAATAGGTCAGCTCCTCTGGTGTTAAACCTTTGTCCAACAAGCCTTTTACTTCTTCGATCATCCCTTCGTCCAACCGCTGTTTCAATCGGGTTGTGATACGTTCGCGGCGGGTACTCCGGTCAAATTGGACACCGACAATCAGTGAATTGATCTTGGGAAATTCAAATTCCAAATCCGGGTGATGTGATAGATATTCCTCTATTTCTATAGCCCTGATCGCCCTGTTTTTGTTTTCTGTATCACTGCTGTTATGGACTGTTTTGTAGCCCATCAGCATCCTGGTAAGTTCTTCGAGGGATAATTGCGACAACTCCTCCCTTCTATGCTTGTTGGAAGGCACTTGAGTCAATTTGTAACCCTTTAGGACTGCTTCCAGATATAACCCGCTTCCGCCACAAAAGACCGGGAACCTGCCTCGTAAACGGATATCATCATAGGCCCGGGCAAACTGGCACTGGAATTCGAAAACATTGTACTGTGCCCCGGCTTCAGCCATATCGATCAGGTGATAGGGTATTTTTTCACCTTCAACTGTATAATCAGCCAGATCTTTACCAGTTCCCAGGTCCATGCCCCTATAAATCTGTCTGGAATCTGCTGAAAGTACTTCCCCATTAAGCCGACGGGCCATCTGTGCCGCTAACTGGGTTTTACCTGTGGCTGTAGGGCCAAGGATGGTGAGCATGTCGTATTTCATCGATTGATTCTATTGTTCATGAAGTTTGAAATGTTTGAAACGTTTGAAATGTTATCAACTTTATAAACATTTTAAACCCCATCAACTTTTCAAACCATTCTATCGCCCCTTTTGCTATTTTTGTACCATGAAGACAGCGTTTCAGCAAAATATCAACATCCGGAACAAAAGGGCGAGTTTCGACTACGAATTTATTGAAAAATTTGTTGCGGGGATCGTTTTGCTCGGAACTGAGATCAAATCGATCAGGTTGGGAAAAGTAAGCATGAACGATGCCTACTGCCATTTTCTGGATGGGGAGATGCTGATCAAAAACCTTTCTATCTCCGCTTATGATTTTGGCACTTGTAACAACCACGAGGTATTACGGGAACGTAAACTGCTGTTGAACAAGAAAGAGCTTCGTAAAATGGAGCGAAAAGTAAAGGAGAATGGATTGACCATTATTCCTGTCCGTTTATTCCTGAATGACAAAGGATTGATTAAAGTTGAAATTGCATTGGCCAAGGGCAAACATTCGTACGATAAAAGGGCAACCCTCAAAGACAAAGATGCAAAACGCGAAATGGACCGGCACGAAAAATATTAAATAATGGATTATTTGAAGTTCGTCGTTAAGTCTTAGAAATGAAAAAATCCTTTCTTTTTCCCTTGTTTGAACAGTACAATTGACGCTTTCTCTGAGGTGATCAGGCAACCGGTGCTTATTTTGTCAAACCAGGGGAGGATTTTTTGGGTAAATAGTTCAATTTTATCTGCTTCATCCACAATTTCGATGACCACAGGCAGTTTCTCGGTGATCTCCCAAAACCTCACCGAGCGGACTATGCTGCTTGAACCAAACCCCATCGCCCCTTTTAACACTGTGGCTCCTGATAAGCCATAGCGTTTGGCAGCAAAAACGAGGGTTTCATACAATAATCCATGTTTGAATTTATCTGTCGAGCTGACGTAAATGCGCAGCATCCGGGCTTCTGTTTTGGTTTCCATGGTTAAAATATTTTAGTAAGGGCATTGCCAAAAAAAACGGCAACTAAACCCAAAAATATACTCAATCCTGTATACAGTGCAAAATAAAGAAAATTGCCATCCTTCAACAGGTTCATATTTTCATTGGCGAAAGTGGAAAAGGTAGTAAATCCGCCGCAAAATCCGACGGTTAAAAAAATTCGCCATTCGTCGTTGATCAGGTTGGTCCGCTCGGAAATGCCAAAAATCAGGCCGATCAACAAACAGCCTAACAAATTAACTGCCATCGTCCCATAAGGAAATGCAGAGGCAAAACTGTTTTGCACAGCCCTTGAGGTGAGATATCTGGCGATTCCTCCCAGAAAACTTCCAAAACCAATATAGAGCAACGTTTTAAGCATGAACGAAGATAGAAAAAAAAGTTATGAGTTATGAGATATGAGTTATGAGATATGAGATATGAGATATGAGAGATGAGAGATGAGAGATGAGTTATTAAGCAATTTTGATCTGGACTTAAGTACTTTAGGCACTTTAGGCACTTCTTTTATCCTACTCAAAAACAACTCCATCCCCTTTCGTTTCGAATCATCCAGGTGATAAAAAATATTTTCCCTGAAGTAGGATTCAAACGGATAATCGGGATAGCGAAGCAGGTAATCGTCGATCACTTCAGGTATATGGACAATCCCGAGCTTAAGTGCACCTGCAAATTTCTCAACAAAAGAAGCTGCAATTGGTTTGTTCGCCACCCAGCAAGCGAAGACAAAATCCAGACCGGTCAAGGCTTTCCAGGCCTCGCCCAAATCATAAACATAAGGAAATTGATCTTCGTATTCAAAAACACGGTCGCCAATAATTACACCGGCAGTCGTCCCCTTAATATCTTCCTCTATGTAATTGACCCCGCCATTTTGCCATTCAGGTTGAAATTGCCAATAATCCCTTACCAGGATTCTCACCAATTGAACAGAGGTACGCGATTGATAATCAAGAACAATTTTCTTTATTTCGTTCAGGGGCACCTGACTGACCAAAACAACGGTCCTGACCTTACCTGAAGCAGCGATACAAAAATCGGTCACGATGTTTGCCCCTTTTATATTGGGGATTTCCGCTACCGGGATGATTCCGATATCAGCGGTCCCGGCTTTCAGCTTATCCGCACATACAGAAGGTATATCTAACGACAGGTCAACCGAGTTCATCAAGTCAGAATGGGTAATTCCGTACAGAAAAGGCTTGGTATTCAGGTAAGTAATAACAGACAACTTAATTTTTCCCATGATCTTGCTTTGTGCTGCAAATTTAGAAAAGTTTGGAGTTGGTTCCCTATCCGGATACGCAAAAAATGGACTTCGCTAAGAACGTGTATTTTGTTACTTTTGCAGTTTAACTGTAAAATGTTTTCTGATGGAATTGCAGATGCTCACAGCTATCTCGCCGATCGATGGCCGGTACCGCGACAAAGTAGCTGTACTTGGCGATTATTTTTCGGAGTTTGCCCTGATAAAATACCGGCTTTTTGTTGAAGTAGAATATTTTATTGTTCTGTCAGGGATTCCATTGCCCCAGCTGGCGGCCTTTCCGGAAACAGCCAAAGCCGTCCTGCGAAATTTGTACCATCAATTTTCGATGGAAGATGCCAACCGGATCAAAGAGATCGAGAAAGTGACCAACCACGATGTGAAGGCCGTCGAATATTTCATGAAGGAAAAATTCGATCTGATCGGACTTTCCCCTTTCAAAGAATTCATTCACTTCGGACTTACCTCGCAGGATATCAACAACACGGCCGTGCCCTGTTCTATGCAGGATGCCCTCCATGAAGTTTATCTTCCCGCAATGGATGAATTGGTCGCCAAACTGAAAGGGTTGTCTGCCGAATGGTCTGCAATTCCCATGCTGGCCAAGACGCATGGTCAGCCTGCTTCTCCCACCCTTCTTGGAAAAGAAATCAAGGTATTTATCGAAAGACTTGAAATCCAATTGCAACAGTTGAAAGCTATTCCTTTGTATGCCAAGTTTGGCGGGGCAACGGGAAATTTAAATGCCCACCATGTAGCTTACCCGTCTGTCGATTGGGTTGCATTTGCCAACCGTTTTGTTCGGGATGCCCTGAACCTTGAAAGGTCACAAACTACTACCCAGATAGCCCATTACGACAATTATGCAGCCTTTTTTGACTGTATGAAAAGGATCAATACCATTTTGATTGACCTGGACCGCGACTTCTGGAGTTACATTTCCATGGGCTATTTTAAACAACAAATCAAAAAAGGGGAGATTGGATCTTCGGCTATGCCGCACAAGGTCAATCCGATTGATTTTGAAAATTCGGAGGGAAACCTGGGCGTTGCCAATGCGCTGTTTGAACATCTTTCGGCAAAGCTGCCCATTTCAAGACTGCAACGCGACCTCACGGACTCGACGGTATTGCGTAATGTCGGGGTACCGATTGCCCATACATTGTTGTCGGTCCAATCAACCATGAAAGGGCTCAATAAATTGTTGCTCAATCCGGAGGCGATCAACCGCGACCTGGAAGACAACTGGAGCGTGGTGGCCGAAGCCATCCAGACCATTTTGCGGCGCGAATCCTATCCTAATCCTTACGAGGCCTTGAAAGAACTGACCCGCGTCAACCGCAAAATCGACCAAACCGTCTTTCTTGAATTTATTGACCAGCTTTTGGTCTCCGATGAAATAAAAGAAGAATTAAGGAAGATTACCCCTCAGAACTATACCGGAGTAGTTTCCTGAACCAATAAAACATTCATCGTGAAAGGTCTTTATTATTTATTAAAGCGGTTTCTGCCCCCTTACAAAGGGTATGTTTTTTTGAACATCCTATTTAACCTTTTAGGAGCCATTTTTGGGGCGTTCCAGTTCATCGCGCTTACGCCCGTACTGGGAGTATTGTTCGGGACACAGCCGGTTGTGGATAAACCGGGAGATTGGAGTTTGTCGCTCAGTAGCCTGAAAGACAATTTATTATATCTCATCAGCGAAATAATCAAAACCAGCGGGAAAGAGAAAACGCTTATCTATCTTGGTTTTTTCATCATTGTAATGGTGATTTTGAAGGTTGGCTTTACCTACTTTGCTTCCTTTGTGATGGTGCCCTTGCGCAATGGGGTTGTATGTGATATCCGTAACCAGATCTACAACAAAATTTTGTCTTTGCCATTGGGTTTCTTTTCCGAGGAGCGCAAAGGGGATATCATTGCCCGAACTACCGGGGATGTGCAGGAAGTGGATAACTCCATTTTTAATTCGATCGAAATGATGTTCAAAGACCCGATGACCATTCTGATATCGCTTTTTGTGATGATTTATATGTCGTGGTCGTTGACCCTGTTTGTTTTTCTGATGCTCCCCATTGTCGCGTACCTGATCGGGAAAGTAGGAAAGAGCCTTAAAAAGCCCTCCATGCGCGGACAAAATAAAATGGGGGAGCTGCTTACCACTATTGAAGAATCCCTCTCCGGGTTGCGTATTATCAAGGCGTTCAATGCGGAGAAGAAGATGAAGACTGTTTTTGCCCGCCAGAATACGGAATATTACCATATTATGAACAAACTGATGTGGCGCCGCTACCTTGCCCATCCGATGAGCGAACTGCTCGGTACGATGGTAATTGTGATGGTTTTGTGGTATGGCGGACGTCTGGTACTAAGTAACACCAGTCCGTTGTCGCCTCAGGCATTCATCACCTACCTGGTATTTTTCTACAGCATTATCAACCCGGCAAAATCCTTCTCGACTTCACTTTACTCGGTTCAAAAAGGTTTGGCATCTATGGAAAGGATCGATATGATTTTGCTGGCAGAAAACAATATCGTCAGTAAACCGGATGCCGTAGCTGTAAAAGAATTCAAGCATACAATCGAATACCGGAATGTAAGCTTCAGGTACATTGAAGATGATGTATTGAAAAATGTATCCTTAACCATCGAGAAAGGCAAAACAATCGCGCTGGTTGGGCAGTCTGGCTCGGGAAAATCAACTTTTGTGGATCTCCTCCCCCGCTTCTGGGACCTCAACACCGGAAGTATTTTGGTAGACGGTATCGATATCCGGGATTACAAAATTGAGGATTTGCGTGGTTTAATGGGCAACGTGAACCAGGACCCTATTCTTTTCAACGACACTTTTTTCAACAATATATCCTTTGGTGTTGAAACGGCTACGGTCGAAGAAGTAATAGCTGCCGCCAAAGTGGCCAATGCACATGAATTTATCATTACCTCCCCGGATGGTTACCAAACCAATATCGGCGACCGTGGTGGTAAATTATCCGGAGGGCAGCGTCAGCGTATCTCAATCGCCAGGGCAGTTCTCAAAAACCCTCCCATTTTAATTCTGGACGAGGCAACCTCTGCTTTGGATACTGAATCAGAGAAATTAGTACAGGAAGCGCTGGAAAACCTGATGATGAACCGCACCTCCATCGTCATAGCACACCGCCTCTCTACCATTAAAAAGGCTGATTTGATTTGTGTTTTTCACGAAGGGGAAATTGTGGAACGCGGAACCCACGAAGAACTATTGTCTATCAATGGGATATACAAAAAACTCCATTCCATGCAGAACTTATAGTTCACAAACAAAAAAAGGGAGCAGTCGCTCCCTTTTTTTGTTTGTTGTTCACCGTTACTGAACAGCATCGGTCAATTCGCTGCCAGCTTTGAATTTGACAACTTTTTTCCCTGCGATTTTAATGGTTGCCCCGGTTTGCGGATTACGGCCTGTACGTGCAGGACGGTCAGAAACTGAGAAAGAACCAAATCCGACAAGTGCCAGACGATCGCCTTGTTTTAAGGCTTCTGTGGTTGTTTTTACAAAAGCTTCAATAGCTTTTTTAGCATCTGCTTTAGTCATTCCGGCTTCTGAAGCAACGGCATCAATCAATTGCGCTTTGTTCATAATTAAAAAGGATAATAAATGGTTAATAATTTAGATTTTCCGGAAGAACTTGTGTTTGTTAGATTCAAACCACCATTTGTTTGTACAAATGGCGCTTGCCCAATTTCTTCCGAAGTAACCTTCATTTGGCCAGTTTTATAGTAAAATTGAATCAAATGATTTATTTGGACTAATTTCATTACAATTTTCTAAATATCAAAATTTTCATGTACTTTTTATCTTAAAATCGAACAATATTTTTTTAGAGAGATATTTTTGCCGATTGGAAAAAAGGTTTACTTTTGCAGTCGCAAACCAGGAGAGATGGCAGAGTGGTCGATTGCGGCGGTCTTGAAAACCGTTGTACTGTGAGGTACCGGGGGTTCGAATCCCTCTCTCTCCGCTGATACGGGTGTAGCTCAGTCGGTAGAGCACTGGTCTCCAAAACCAGGTGTCGGGCGTTCGAGTCGCTCCTCCCGTGCCAATTTCCCCCCTTCTTTAATCCACAATTTTTATAATTTAACGTCTTCCAAATGTGGGTTTTGTTGTGCTTCTTTGAAACCAAAGTGGGCCTGACGGACAATAGCTAACAGCTTAAAAGTAAATTAAAATTCAATAAGTCAATATTTTACAAAACATCAAACCTGCTGTCACCTTTTTTATTTGACCTTTCCCGTTGTTCACTGTTCTCTTTTCACTGTTCACTTTTTGAATAAATTTTCCTTGTCAAAATTTCAGGAACAGAAACTGAAAGCTTTGCTGTCCCAGGTGAAAAACTGCCATATAGTCAGCCTGAACCTATTGGCACAAGCTTTGATCCATACAGGTATCAAATGAAATCATTAACTTAAAATAGGTTTGAATATGAAAGGAAAAATCGGGGTTACCAGTGAAAACCTCTTCCCAATTATCAAGAAATTTCTCTATTCCGATCACGATATTTTTCTTCGTGAGATCGTTTCCAATGCCGTCGACGCATCACAAAAACTGAAAACTTTGGCCTCAGCAGGCAAATTTAGCGGTGAAATAGCGGATTTGAAGGTCCGAATCTCGGTAGATAAGGAGCAAAAAACGCTTAAAGTGTCAGATAATGGCATCGGGATGACGGCAGAAGAGGTCGAAAAGTACATCAACCAGATCGCTTTCTCTGGCGCCAATGAATTTTTGGAGAAATACAAGAACGATGCGAATGCCATCATTGGCCATTTTGGATTGGGTTTCTACTCCTCTTTCATGGTATCGGAAGAGGTTGAGATCATTTCAAAATCTTACAAGAAAAATTCAAAGGCCGTTCGCTGGGTGTGTGATGGTTCGCCCGAATTTGGGATGGAAGAAACCGAAAAGGAACAGGTAGGAACCGATATCATCATGCACCTTAATTCTGATTCATTGGAATTTTTGGAAGAAAACAGGATTACCGAATTGTTGAATAAATATTGTAAATTTCTGCCAATTCCTGTCGTATTTGGCAAAAAGAAAGAGTGGAAGGATGGTAAATATGAAGATACGGACGAAGACAACCAGATCAATGACGTTGCGCCAGCCTGGACAAAGAAACCGGTCGATCTGAAAGAAGAAGATTACAATAGTTTTTACCATCAGTTATATCCAATGGCTGATGACCCACTTTTCAACATCCATCTCAATGTTGATTATCCTTTCAATCTAACCGGGATACTTTATTTTCCGAAATTGAAGAACAATTTTGAGGTGCAGAAGAATAAAATCCAGCTCTACAGCAACCAGGTATTCGTGACCGACTCGGTAGAGGGCATTGTACCTGAATTTCTGACGCTCCTTCACGGCGTGCTTGACTCACCGGACATTCCGCTGAATGTTTCAAGGTCTTATCTTCAGAACGATTCCAATGTAAGGAAGATCAGCAGCCACATTACCAAAAAAGTGGCGGACCGTTTACAGGAGATCTTCAAAGAGAAACGTAGCGAGCTGGAGGAGAAATGGAACGATCTGAAGCTGTTTATTGAGTATGGTATGCTTACTGATGATAAGTTTTATGAAAAAGCTTTGAAATTCTTTTTCTTTACCAATACCGAAAATAAACTTTTCACCTGGGATGAATACAAGACACTAATTGAATCGACCCAGACCGATAAAGACAAAAAGCTCGTCTATCTATATGCCACCAATGTTGAAGCACAGTTCAGCTTTATTGAGGCTGCCAAAAGCAAGGGCTACGATGTCTTGCTGATGGATGATGTACTGGCCACGCCGCTTTTGAACCACTTCGAACAAAAATATCCTGAAACCCACTTTGTAAGGGTGGATGCAGATGTCGTAGAAAAACTGATTGTGAAAGAAGAAACTGCACAATCTGTTCTTACAACGGAGGAAAAGAATGACTTGAGCCCTGTATTTCAGGCCGTTATTCCTAAGGAGCGCGGACAATTTATTATCGATTTTCAGAATCTGGGAGAAAACGGTTCGCCCATGGTCATCACCCAGAATGAGTTTATGCGACGCATGAAAGATATGTCCAAAATGCAGTCAGGAATGAGTTTCTATGGTGATTTGCCCGATAGCTACAACCTTGTTGTTAACCTCTCCCATCCTTTGGTAAAGAAAGTCCTGGATGAGAAAGAGGCCGTACTGAGCAGCGACCTTGCCAATCTTCGCACTGAACTGTCAAAATTAAAAGATCAAAAGAATAGCTTAGAGAAACTGAAGGAAGGCAAAAAAGAGGAGGAGGTCCCACAGGAAGAGAAAGATCTGTTAAACGAGACCAAAGAGAAAATCACCAAAGTGGAAGCAGAAAAAAGGGAAAAGCTCGAACAATTCGGTGCCGGGAACCCGCTCGCCAATCAGTTGGTCGACCTGGCTTTTCTGGCCAACAACATGTTGAAAGGCGAAGCACTTGCTAATTTTGTTAAGCGAAGTATTGAACTGATTCAATAAACGTTACATGGTTTACAATTAAAAACTCACCCCTTCACCCAGCGTGATGGGGTGAGTTTTTTATAAGACAAAATATTTGCTCCATCATAGTTTATTTGGCAAGAATAAAGGATATTTGCAGTAAGAAGTAAAGCATCGACACATGGCATTAAATTTAAGCGAAAAAGATCTCGAAAAGATTATTCTGGTCGGCGACAGGGTTTTGGTACGGCCTAAAAATCCGAATCAGCAGACCAGTTCCGGGCTTTACCTTCCCCCTTCAGCTGTCGACAAAGAAAGCGTACAATCGGGATATGTAATTAAAACGGGTCCGGGTTTTCCTATTCCGGCATTAACCGATAACGATGAACCCTGGAAAGAGGTAAAAGAGGAGGTTAAATATGTGCCCCTGCAGGCCCACGAAGGCGATCTGGCAGTTTACTTGAATAAAACAGGGGTAGAGATAGAATTTAAAAAAGAGAAATACCTGATCCTTCCCCATTCAGCCATACTAATGCTGGTAAGGGAAGAGGGTCTGTTCGAATAAAAAAAGGGTGCCAAGCGACACCCTTTTCTGACTTAACCTAATTAACCTTAATCCTATGAAAAACTGCTTTTCAGCAACAGCTCAAAGATACAATCCTTGTCTATTAACAGCTTCTAATCAAAGTTAATTAACGTTAATCATTGTTGTGTCAGTTAAAACAGACCTCCCAACAACCGTTAACAGAACGGGAATATATTCGTTTCGAGAGTTATGGATTATATGTTTTATCCAGAAACCGGTATCGGGCATCGTCAGTTGCATTTATTGCTTTTGATTCGGCGTTGATGATCATAACCGGAGGTGTCGGATCAGCTGATTTTACCGATGGCCATTCAGGAAGATTCTCCCCATTTGGGTTGCCCCTGACTATGAAATTGGCAAAGTAATTCAGCATTGTTTCAGAGGCTTTATAATCAGCTTGTTCCCATTTATAATCCTGAACAAGGTAAAGGTTACCCATGCAATATTCGATTTCGGAAGCATGAGGGGCGCCTATCGGTTGAGGCATATTGTCGGCATTTTCCTCTTTCTTTTTTGTGCCACCAGCCAGTCCAGAAGTCAGATCTTTGTTCACCAACAGTGGCCGTACGCGGCTAAACAGATAGCGGTATACAGGTTGTGTACTGTGTTTGCATTGCAGGTCAAACCATTTCCAGGTGCTGTATGAAATGAATCGATCAGAAGCCAGAGCTGTAGCCGAAA
>JAMDDG010000105.1 GCA_023488865.1 Bacteroidota bacterium
TTACAGCGTTAGCAGGCCAGATTCCCACTACCCCATTGGCCCTGATCAATTTTTTGGCGATAATCTCATCTAAAAACTGGTTAGCCTCATCAAAAAGTTGACGCGCTGCTTCACCCTTATCAGGATCATCAAGGATAGCCGGGTATTTTCCCCTGAATTCCCAAACCAGGAAGAAGAAAGTCCAGTCGATGTATTTTCTGAGTTCTTCCAGCGGAAAGTCGTTAAAATATTTGACACCGGTAAAATTGGGCTGGGCAACAGGATGTTTTTCAAAGTCAGGATGAAATTTCCTTTCCCTTGCTTCCGGTAGGGTCCAGTATTCTTTTGGTTTTTTGGCGCTATGGACCTGTCTGAGGTCAGCATATTCCTGCAATGTAGCTGATAAAAATTCAGGCGATCCTGCTAAAAGTTCTGCCACCACTTGAACTGACCTGGATGCATCTTTTACATAAAGGGTCGTATTACTATATTCCGGGGCAATTTTGACTGCCGTGTGGATTTTAGAGGTAGTTGCCCCACCGATCAGTAAGGGCTTATTAATCCCCCTCTTTTCCATTTCTTTTGCCACGTGTACCATCTCTTCGAGCGAGGGTGTGATCAATCCGCTCAGCCCGATGATATCTACCTGTTCGTTGTTGGCTGTATCAAGTATTGTTTCGCAGGGAACCATTACACCCAGATCGATTACTTCATAGTTATTGCAGGACAGCACCACGCCCACGATGTTTTTACCGATGTCGTGCACGTCGCCTTTAACGGTAGCAAGCAGAATCTTTTTCTGCACGGAGACCTTGTTGGGTTGCAATTTTTTCTCCTCTTCGATGAACGGCTGAAGCCATGCCACTGCTTTTTTCATGACTCTGGCCGATTTGATCACCTGGGGAAGGAACATTTTGCCTGATCCGAAGAGATCGCCTACTTTGTTCATCCCATCCATCAATGGCCCCTCAATGATATTCAACGGAGAGTCATATAAAGGCATCAGGTCGCGGACATCATCTTCGATGAAATCGGTGATTCCTTTTACCATGGCATGTTCAACCCTGGAAGCAAGAGGGAGTTCTCTCCAAGCTTCAACTTTTTCCTGTTTTTCGTCTGTGCCCTTGATTTTCTCGGAGAAAACAAGAAGACGCTCTGTTGCATCCGGCCGCCTGTTAAGTACGAGATCTTCGACATATTGAAGTAAGTCAGCGGGGATTTCATCATAAATCTGCAGCATGCCGGGATTGACGATTCCCATATCCAGGCCGGCTTTGATGGCATGGAACAGGAAAACAGAATGGATGGCTTCCCGGATGGTATTGTTTCCCCTAAAGGAGAAAGAGACGTTGGATATACCCCCGCTTACTTTTGCATAAGGCAGATGTTCCTTGATCCAGGTCGTTGTTTTGAAAAAGTCGACGGCATAGTTGTTGTGTTCTTCCAATCCCGTACCAATGGTTAGGATATTTGGATCGAAGATGATGTCTTCTGCGGGGAAATGGACCTCATCAACAAGGATGTGGTAGGCCCTTTCGCAGATGGCAATCCTTTTTTCGTAAGTAGTAGCCTGGCCTTCTTCATCGAAAGCCATTACGACAACTGCAGCGCCGTAATTCCTGATCTTCCGGGCATGGTGAATGAACTGCTCCTCCCCTTCCTTGAGACTGATCGAATTTACGATCGACTTGCCCTGGATCGTTTGCAACCCGGCTTCGATTACCTCCCATTTGGAGGAGTCGATCATGATCGGCAATCTCGAAATATCCGGTTCAGAGGCGATCAGGTTGAGGAACCGAACCATCTCTTTTTTTGCATCCAGCATGGCGTCATCCATGTTGATGTCGATGATCTGAGCTCCGCCTTCCACCATTTCGCGGGCAACAGAAAGCGCTTCATCGTATTTTCCGTCACGAATTAAACGGGCAAATTTAATCGATCCGGCCACGTTGCACCGTTCGCCAATGTTGACGAAGTTGGTGAGTTTATCGATGGTAAGTGGTTCCAATCCACTCAGACGCGTGGCCTTTTCCGGCTGTGATTTAATGTGAGGTTTGGATTTAGCCGCCAACTTGGCCAATTCGCGGATATGATCCGGGGTAGTGCCGCAACAGCCACCGATGATGTTTACCGTTTGGTTATTGGTGAACTCGGCTACTTCGTAGCTCATCATAAGCGGTGTTTCATCGTATTCCCCAAACTGGTTGGGCAATCCGGCATTGGGATGGACGCTGACAAAGTAGGGGGCTTTCCTGCTAAGCTCTTCCAGGTAGGGACGCATATCTTTGGCACCAAACGAGCAGTTTAATCCGATGGTAAGCAAGTCGATGTGGGAGACAGAATTGAGAAAGGCCTCGAGGGTCTGTCCGGAGAGTGTCCGGCCACTTTTGTCGGTGATGGTGCCCGAGATCATTACCGGAAGCTTTATGCCCCGTTCTTCAAAGATCTCGTTGATGGCGACCAGCGCCACTTTGCAATTCAATGTATCGAAGATGGTTTCTACCAGCAAAAGATCAACGCCACCCTCAAGCAGGCCTTCCACTTGTTCGCGGTAGGCGTCTTTTAATTCCTGAAATGAAATGGCCCGGTAGCCGGGGTCGTTCACATCGGGCGACATGGAGCAGGTTTTATTGGTTGGTCCGATGGAACCGGCCACATACCTGGGTTTCACGGTAGTGGAAAACTGTTCGGCAGCTTCTATGGCAATTTTGGCTGCCTCCCTGTTTATTTCGCGGACAAAAGCTTGTGTCCCATAGTCGCTCTGTGAGATAGATGTTGCATTGAAGGTATTGGTTTCGACGATATCGGCACCAGCCTCCAGGAAGGCAACGTGTATTTTGCGGATGGCATCCGGTTTGGTGAGGCAAAGCAAATCGTTGTTTCCTTTGAGCGAACCGG
>JAMDDG010000190.1 GCA_023488865.1 Bacteroidota bacterium
TATTTGATCCTTTTGTAAGGTTGCATACAAGTGTTGATTTTCATGGTACCGGCATCGGCCTTAGTACCGTAAAGCATATCCTTAACCGGCATGGCGGCGACATTTGGGCCGAGTCGGAACCGGGCAAGGGAGCAACATTCTTCTTTAATGTTGACAGAAAAGGCTGTGAAGGGAAGAATTCAAACAGTTAACTTCAAAAAAAGGCCATCCTTTTTGGAAGACCTTTTCTGAAAGGTAGTTATAATCCCTTAAATTGTTGAAATATTTTGCCCTATCTTGTAGAAACCCACGGAAGAGCTATATTTCCATGAAATAGCCATGATTGCTCAATCACCAACCGGAAATGAACATAATTAGACCAATCATGCTATTCCATTTGACCTTTGAAAAACAAATTATATACAAATGAAAAATTAAAATGAAACCCTTATGAGCATAAGATCGCCAAAGAAAATGAAAATTGATTAGGGGATCATCACGCTCGTGCGGGACTAAAAAACGAATTACATGAGACGGGAAAAATGGGAGACCAACACCAGTAAGGGATTTATCCTGCTCTTTATTTTGACAACGATTGTTTTGTTGGTAACGGGTATTTTCTATTTGAAAAACGAAGAGGCTGTTTGGAGCAAAAATGTCCTCAAGCAATTAAAAAGCGTAACTTTTTTAAAGGTCCGCCAGATTGAAGGGTGGCGCCACGAAAGGCTCTCCGTTACAAGGGGAATCGCGCAAAACCCGTTATTATGCGACGCCGTTTCACAATGGATAAACCACCGGGACCAAAAAGGGTTACAAAGTGAAATTCGGCAAATGCTAAATCTGGTTATTCAAAATAATCCCGATTTTGTAAATATTCTCCTGACCGATACTGCCGGACAAATCTTATTAGCAGCAAATTCTGGCAAATTCGACCTGGAAACCCCGCGGATCAGCAAATTAATCCGGCAAGTTGCCGAAAATAAAAAGGAAATTTTTGGCGACTTGTTTAAAAGCATGCCGGAAGGGGCGGTTTATGCCGACATTGCCTGGCCAATCCATAATGACAAAATTCAAGCCGTACTCCTGTTCAGGCTGAATCCCAGAACCAGCCTTTTCCCCATTCTGCTATCATGGCCCTATGACAGCACAACTGAAGAATCTTTTTTGTTTGAAGCGCACAGGGATTCCGTTTTATTTCTGAGTAACCTGAAATCACGGCCCGATGCTGCACTTTCGCTCAAAATAGCCATGACGGCCAAAGACAACCCCGCCGTACTGGCTATCCAAAATGGCCCTGGCTTTTACGATGGAATAGGCTATCATGGCCAACACGTCATGGAATACATACAGCCTATAGCTGGTTCTTCCTGGTTTTTAGCAAGCAAAATAGACCGGGAAGAATTATTTCAGCCAGTCCATAGCCATATAAAAACCCTGGCGTTAATTCTTTCCTTACTCTTTATTTTACTTTCAACATTTTTATTTCTGATCATAAATTACCGGCGAAAACATTTTTTTAAAGAACTGCTGGAAGAAGAACGCGAACTGGCAGCTTTAAAAAGCCATTACGAGTATGTGGTGAAATATGCCAACGACATCATTTTACTGGAAGACGAAAACCTGAATGTTATTGAAGCTAACCAGCGGGCACTGCAAACGTATCAGTACAGCCTCGATGAGTTGCGGAAAATGAAAATCATCGATTTGGTAGCTCCGGAGTCGAAACAATTCTTTGAAGACCGGCTGAAAAATATCACCGAAAATGACGGAGCAATGATCGAATCGGTGCATCGGCGCAAAGATGGTTCACTTTTTTATGTTGAAATCAGTGCCAGGATTATTCAGGTAAATGGAAAAGATTTTCTGCACCAGATAATCCGCGACATTACAGAGCGCAAACAGGCAGAAATTGCCCTGATCGAAAGCGAAGAGCGGTTCCGCACCACTCTTTACAGCACCGGGGATGCCATAATTACGACCGATACCAACGGGAAAGTCCGGAACATGAACCCGGTGGCCGAAGAGCTTACGGGCTGGAAAGAAGATGAAGCCGGTGGAAAACCAATCAGGGAAGTATTTAGTATTTTTAGCGAAGATACCCGCGAAGAAGTTGAAAACCCTGTTGACATGGTACTTGAAAAGGGGATGATTGTTTTGCTGTCAGATCATACTTTCTTGAAATCAAAAAATGGCAGGGAAATACCTATTAACGATAGCGGAGCTCCTATTCGCGATGCAGAAGGTAAAATTACAGGTGTAGTTCTGGTCTTCCGCGACGAATCAAAAGACCGGCTTGCCCAAAAAGCGCTGGAAGAAAGTGAGCTTCATTTTAACAGTCTGGCTACCAATGCACCGGTTGGCATCTTCCGCACCCGGCCTGATGGATATACCACCTATGTTAATCCTAAATGGTGCCAACTTTCCGGCATGAGTTTCGAAGCTGCCATGGGAAATGGCTGGCTGAATGCTGTTCACCCGGATGATCGTGAAAATCTAGCTCAAAATTGGGGAAAAGTAAGCCAGAACAAGGAAGATTCTATCGCTGAATATCGCTTTATTCACGCCGATGGAACCATTGTTTATGTATTGGGGTATGCCGTTCCTGAAATTAAATCTGACAACCAGATCGCGGGATTTATTGGAACGATAACTGATATCACCGGACAAAAGCAAATGGTCGAAGACCTTCGTGCTGCCAAAGAAAAAGCAGAAGAAAGCGATCGGCTGAAGTCTGCATTTCTGAATACTATCTCGCACGAATTACGCACACCATTAAATGCCGTTATCGGTTTTTCTAGCCTGATTGATCAAGAGTTGCCTTTAGAACAAATCACATCATTTGCCCAAATAATTAACAATAGCGGGAACAACCTGTTGGAAATTATTGAAGGAATAT
>JAMDDG010000164.1 GCA_023488865.1 Bacteroidota bacterium
GTTGAAGGAACTTCAATGCGGCTTCGTAATTGTTGGCAGCGCTCGTGTAATATTGTTCCGACATATCGCCGTATTCGTAGGTGAATTTGCAAGCCATTTCGGCTAATGTTACCATCAAATCGCCAAGCAATTCCGGCGATGGTTTCAGGCTGCGAAAATCAGCGATGGCTTTTTTGGCTACCGAAAAGCGCAGCGAAGGATCAAAACGATCCGCATCGGGATAAAACTCATTGATGATCACCGACCTGTACTTTTTGAATTTTTCCCTTTCATCCGGATTGAGCAGATACTCGAAATATTCCTTTGCCGGTTTGCTGGTGTCGTACAGTCTGAGTACCTGCTCGATAACCTGCTCTTTGGAGAGCGATTGGAGGTGTTTTTTCAAGGTGGTTTTGGACATAAATGGTTCTTTATTGCGGTTTGTATTTACCCCTGACAGGGTTTGGAACCCTGTCAGGGGTGGGGGTTAAATAAATTGAGCTTCTTCAATAAATGTTACTCCTTTAGTTTTATTATAAAACCCTTCACGTATGACAAAAATGATCTCTTCATCATCTTTGATCCAGATTCTCTCAATGTTGATCATATGTTGCTTTTTACCTTTCTCGATCAAATAAATTGGAAGTTCCAATGAATTCTGAAGTTTCCAGTTTTGAAAATCGAAATAATTATAAAAGAATTTTGATTTCGGTTCGTGTACGAAAACAGTGTCTTGAGGTGCAATATTCCTGCTTCGCCAAAAATTTGTAGCAGTATCATCGGTTGAAGTTATTTGCTTAGGATTAATCAGCCAATTCCATGAAAAATATTCTTTCAAACTCTTAGCATTGGCTATGGCCTTGGGTGAAAAAGAATTTTGGATTGCATAGACTTTGCTGAGGAGATACGCCAATTTTTCTGCACTGTAAAAAGTCGTTTCAAGAATCTCAGCGGTTTTTGTAAAAGCATCGCATGGAATCCATGATTTGATTTTACGATCATATTCTCCATAAGGTGCGGGATATACCAAGTCGTTTTTCTGAGGGGCCAAAACATACAACTGCCCAACTTTGGTTTTGTCGAAACGGCATAAACGACCTGCACGTTGGGTTAACCGATCAATTGGGCAGAGTTCCGAAATCATGATATCGGCACTGATATTAATACTCATTTCCCCAATCTGGGTTAGAATGGCTATCCCTTTAGCACAGTTATTTTCCCAAACTTTCTTTCCAAGAGCATCAATAAGCTTTTGCTCTTTATCTTTTTTATGTGGTTCGGTAAAACGACTGTGATAAATAATAGGATTGGCTTTCCTCTTTTCGAACCAGTCATAAAACATTACAGCCTTATCAACGGTGTTCGCATAAATTATTGCAGTTCCTTTTTCAATACACAATTCAAGCAAATCTTCTATCTCAGAAAGGTCAGAATAATCTTGAATTGTTTTTATTTCAAACCGATCTCTAATATTATCAGATGTATCTTCAATGATTTCATTTATTTGATAACCGATTTTTCTATATGAAGGCAGAACTGATTCTGGCAGTGAGGCACTCATTAAAAGAACAGGAACATTCCAATATTTCAAGATTTCTAGTAAAACCAGAATGTTTGCCTGAGTAAAATCATCGTAAAAATCGGCTTCATCTATTACCAGACAAGCATTGGCCAAATTGAAAGAAATCAAATGATGATCTTCTCTCGTTAAAGTTAATGCCATTAAAAGGTGATCGATAGTACAAACCGTTATAGGTGTTTGAAGCAATCTGGCAAACTCATTGATTTTATCAGCTTCTTGTTTCTCTATTAAACCATTTTCTATTTGTTCCTGGAATTTTGTGAACCAAGCACTTGAATGATAAAGACCAGTGTCGGATAAACTTTCAGCGACATTAATTGCCAGTGCATTCGATGTAAATCGGGTTGGCATGGCAATGACCAACCGATCCGCTCGTTTGTTCTCTATTTGTAATGAAGCCCACAATAATGAGGCATCGGTTTTACCCGCACCAGTTGGAGCCCGGACAAGCAATAAATTATCTTGCCAATGTTTCTCAATCAGTTTTTGAACTCCTCTTTTTTCTTCATGAGGAAATTTATAATGAAACTTTGTGAAATTTGGAACAAAGTCGCCTTCTTCTTTTGCACTTACGCGGTGGTCGATCAATTGAAGCAACCCCCTTGGGCCAGCAAATTCATAATGAATTTTTGCGCTCAACTCCAAAGAGTTTTCTTCAATAATTCGGTTGCTTTCAATTCTGAATTTTTTCCAGAGATCAGACATGTTTTCATTCATCCACCGATCTTCATGATTGAAACTTAACTTACCGTGGTGCGCAGCAATTGCAGCTTGCAATGGAATCGGCAAATTTGTTTTCCCATTTATTCGGAGCGATTGAAATTCATGCCGAACGGCAGCCCTTCGGATATTTTCGCCTGCTTTCTCCTTTTCTGCTTTCGAATACTCTTTAAAACTTCCTCCATGCTGTGATTGCCATGAAAGAAATGCCTCGTAATCCTTTTGACAAGCCGATTGCCATTTTGATGTTTGCTTTCCATCATCATGGTATTGGCTTACCAATTCCAATCTGCGAACTAAATTTTTACCAATACGTTCCTGATACTTCTTAACGACGAAAGGAGTCTGTTCAAGTAATAGTTTTCCTTCCGACACTACTCCTTGGGTATGTTCTTCAAGTGTAATGCCGGAAGGCTTTGCCAATATGGGGAACTTGTAATTATTCACCACCAAATGCTTTTTCAAAGGTAACAACATTCGCACCTTTTGATGGATCAAAAAGAGTATTGCTATTCAAGAAATCCAAGGCTTTTTGATATGCTTTATAAACGCTATCAACAGTTTTGTCATCACCAATGAAATATTCTGCACCACGAGCTTTCAATTCTGCCAGGATGTTTTCTTGCTCTTGTTTCTCTGCTACAAAATATCTACTTGCTTTACGGCTCAATATGGTATCAAATACAATCAAGGCTTTTTGTGGTTCGCCACTCACTGCATTTCGTGCTTGGCTGGCATAATCGTTCATCGATTTGGTTGCTTCCAGAAAAAGCCGTGCACGACGTTTGCGTTCTGGATCGGTTGCATGTTTAAAATATTTAGTTCCAAGGTTAAAACTTTTCTCGTACTTGAATGCTTTGGAAATACTCAATGCGCTAATATCCAAAAAGAAATTCATGTGCATCAAATCGTATTCGCTGAATTCTTTGGTTGCCAATGCTTGGTCTTTGGCGTCATCCGATTCATCGAAGCGAATACGAACAAGTAAATCTCGTCCAACTTCACTTTCATTTATTGCTACTGCTGGAGTAACAGACAATGGCGCAGTTCTTCTTCCAGAATAATCGCCTTTTGATGGGTGCATAAATCCGCCCATATCAGCACGTAAATCTTTTTCGATCAAATTGCTGATTCCATCGCCATTCGAAACGAAGGTTTCACCTTTGTTCGGATCAGTTACATTTAATCTGTCAACTGCTGAGAAGAGAACGTGGCGTTGCATTTGGCCAGACACATAAACTCGTCCATCAGGTCTTCTTTTAATTGAAGAGGCATTTCCTAAAAGTTTTTCACCCCCGTTTGCAATATGGTTTTCAAACGGGGCAAGTGCTGTAACTAAAATTCCTTTAATTTCCATTGTATTTGTTTTTATTGGTTATTATTTATTCTTCAGTATGGTCAATATTTTCTTCTACTTCTGCATCATCTTCATTATTTTCATCTTTTGGCATCTCTTGCTTTTCAGCTTTATTGATCAATCGGGAAAAAGCGATCAAGAGATTCTTTGCATTTTCAAGTGGCAGTTCACCGCTTGCCGTTCTTTCCATAAAAAGTGCAGCTGCTTCAGGAGCATCAAGTCCCGATAATCGACCAGCTCTAGTGACTGCTTGCGCAACTAGCGCATCGCCAGATTTTGACGAAAATGTAGAACTCTCTAACTCAATGAGTACTTTAGACTTTACTCGCCTTAATTCTTCCCAATAATTTTGGGAACCTACTTTTACTTCAGCCTTTGCTGTGAAATAGGCAACTTTATTAAGCCATTTTCCTAATTCACGTGCTGACGACACAATTGTTGGATCTATTTTTTCCATTTTTATAAAGTATGTGTGAAACAATGTTGTTACTTGATTTGGATATTCTGCGCGGAAAGCCAAAAAATCTTTAAATGCAGCATGATTGAACAATTGAAGGAAGCGGCTTGTAAACAAATCGAATTTTTGGTATTCACTATTTGAACTTGATCTCCGATCTTGATTGTACAATTTGGTGTAATACAGGCTATCAACTATTGATTTCAGTTTTCCGTCCTTAGCCAAATTAATTACGTGATGATTGTAGGTAAAAGTGGTTGCCCCTCCATATTTGACAAGGTACATAGTGGCTCCCTTAAGGCTATCCAATACAGTCTTGGCTCGTTCTGAGTATTTGGCTTCTTTTGCAAATTCTCCGATGGCACCGAGTAAGGCAATACTTCCCAATGCACTGCTTCTTGGAGGATTCGGAAAATTTCCTTTGAATATTAATGGTCTTTTAGCTTCATAGGTAGTCTTTTCGGTTATCCCTTTTCCTGTTTTTGTGGCAACTACATTTCCGTACATCAAGTTGCTTGAAGTCTCAGCTTTTAACATCCATTTGAAGAACTGGATAAAACTTTTCAATTCTTTAATCGGCAAATCTGGAATGATAGATACATTAAACATTTCAGGCATTCCCTTTTTATTAATGCGATATTGGAGACATGGTTTCGTTTGAGTTAGTGTTGTTATTGCACTTAATCCTTTCTCCAGTAATGAAACTTTGGGATTACCTCTTCCAATATTTCCTTGAAGAGAAAAGCTAAGATATTCACCAGCAATTGGTGCAACAGACATTGAAATATCATCCAATTTATTTGATGTGTCCTTTTTTAATGCAGCCGATAATGTATTGCCTTCATTCCATATAAATCTTGAGAATTTATCTTTCGACAATATATTCGGAGCTAGAAATACTCCTTTCTTAGGATCACCTTTCTCAATTTTGGCGAAATCAAATTTAACTTTGTCTTTACCTTCAGTTGTTTGAATTGGCTGGACTCTAAAAGAATTAAGTCCATTCTCTATTTCAGCAATGATTTGCGCAGCAGTAATCTCATCACAGTCTTTTAGATCATTTTCACTCATGATCAATGCCTGAGCATATCTGATATACGGATGAATTGCAATCATAATTCTCTGAATTTTAGATCAACCCAACCTTCGTTATTTCCTAAATAACCTATGTTTTCGTACAAAAGGTGATCCTGTAAAAGTTTATATAGATGAGTGTCGATTGTTATTTGAATTTCATATTTTCCTTTTACAAAAACATATTCACGTGTAGTAGGAGTCGAATAATATTGAGGATATTGCTCAATATTACTTTTAAAGAATTTCTCTAAGGTTGTATCATCAATTTGCTTTGGATTCTTCTCGCTTCTTTTCAACTCTCTTTTTAACGGAATCAAATTATAGCTGAGATTGAATGTCCCTTTGGGGTGAACAACCGCATCTGCTCTCCGATAAGCTTTGCTCCATAAATCATCATAGAAACGTGTTTCTGGAATAACTGATAGTATTATTTCAAAATAATCCATCAGCAAAGGGCTGTAGGTCGATCCCTTTGTTTTATCAATGAACTTAACTTGTGGATTCTTCTTACCTTGCATGTTGCGCAATTTTATTAACTCACTGATTATAGATTTTCGGTCGGCTAAATCAATATGCCAACCTAAAATATTTTCAAAAAGTCCGCAAAGCATTTTTTTATCTGGGCTTTTCAATGTTTTGTAGTAAGAACCAGGAAGCTCACTCACCATTGAGAGTGGAGCCAATGGCTCGATTTCCAGAATTACCTTTAAATTAGGTTCCGGAACTTTTTCTAAAATTGATAAATCTAAGTTTTCCATATATCTCGTATTTATTTTCGTTTCTTCATTTTTTCAAACGCCGTCAGGAGCTTCGCACGCTGACGGCTTTCCGGGGCGTTGTTCGCATCGCAACCTTTTCCCGATTATATCGGGATCGGCATATCCGAAAGCGTTCGGCGTTTATTTTCGTAGTTGATCGTTTCGCAGGGTTGTTTCATCTCGTCATTTATTTCGTTTCGTTTACCCCTGACAGGGTTCCAAACCCTGTCAGGGGTGAAGGTGGATAATCCGGACGATGCTGACCCCGTACAACCGGTATAAAATTAGATCATTTTTCGGTTTTGTCAGTGTTTTTTTCATGACAATCCAGCATCACCGGATTATCCAGAAGGTGAAGGTGAAGAGATGGTTATATCTCCAACCATCTTTCAATACTTTCTATATCGATTTTCTGATTGTGCATCGTTTTAAAATTAGCTTCGCTGTCGAACCAACCAATTACTGCCTCGCGGTACAGCCTGGTTGGTTTAATTGAAATACAGGTGAGGTAAGAGCTCCAGGGATAAAGCAGCTATCCTCCTCCTTTATCCTAACCAGCAAATGGAAATGGTTATGCATGAGTACCCATGCGTATGTTTCAGCAATGGGCGAAATATATTTTTCATACAGATCCAGAAAATACTCATAATTATCAGTTTTTTTGAACAAATCGCGCCCACCAACCCCGTGGTTGTAAATATGGTAGTAATTGCCAAATTCCAAAAGTTCATAAGATTGCATAATCATTTTTTTCACCCATGACAGGCTTTCGAACCCTGTCATGGGTAATTATTATTAGGCTACTGTCACTTCCACCCACCCAAATCCCATCGAATTCTTCTCGCCAATACCAGATGAGAGAATCAATCGATGGAGCTCTACCGGACAAGTTAGGGTAAAATCAAACATAAAGCCCCTCACTTTACTTTGTTCAGGAGTGTAAGGTTTGATGGTCACCAGCTTCGATTTTGGCGTATTATTCACTGCAAATTCGAAGTTGATCTCTTCCGGTAAAGAGACTTCGCCTGGACTGGAGTTATACTTGTTCAACAAATTTTGTAGAAGCAAGTTGTCGTAACCGCTGTTGTCGGGGAAAAGGTAGGTGGCGTATTTGCTGTTATCTTCTTTAAAACTGATTACTACCGGGGAAACGGCCCTATAAAACATCGTATCAGTCATGATAGGCTCTGGCAAACGTTCAACCGCAGCAACAATTAGATCAAGCCCGTTGAACTGGTCGCCTACGTAAACCTCCTGGTTACTGAACAGCCCGATGATAAATTTCTCGGCAGCCTCGGCCAAATGAAAAGAGACGTTCAGGGAAAGTCGCTCCGCGTGTATTTCGAATAATGCTTTTTCTTTCCATAAAACAGGCCGGCCAAAATCCAGGGGTGAATAGCTGAACAGTTTAAAGCGCTTACTTCCGGTAGTATATCCGACGGAGTGCAAAAAATGGGCAAATTCACGGTCGGCCTTACGGATCACTTTGTAAATCCAGGCACTCAGGTAATACTGATAATCCATTGGAAGCATTATTTGCTTCCCGGTACGGTTAAGGGTAATTTTAAATCTCATACTGATACGATTTAGGGTTAATATTTAACTACCAAATATTTTTACCTCAAATTTTTGGTCCTGCTGGCATCCAGCCTGATAAAGATAAAAAGGAGGACGGTAAACGACCAAAGAGAGGAGCCACCATAGCTGAAGAAGGGGAGTGGAATCCCGATAACAGGGGCCAGGCCGATGGTCATGGAGATGTTGATAACAATGTGGAAGAACAGAATGCAGGCTACCGCGTAACCATAAATTCGACTGAAGGAAGATCGCTGTCGTTCCGCCAGATAAATCAACCTTATCAGCAAAATTAAAAAAAGAAGGACAACCACAGTAGTACCAAAAAATCCCCATTCTTCCCCAACGGTGCAAAAAATGAAGTCGGTACTCTGTTCCGGGACAAAATTATATTTGGTCTGGGTCCCTTTTAAAAATCCCTTGCCCAATATCCCTCCTGAACCGATCGCTATCTTGGACTGGTGAACATTGTACCCTGCCCCAAGCAGGTCGTTCTTGATACCCAGAAGGTTATCTACGCGGTCACGCTGGTGTGAAACCAGCACGCTACGATAGAAGTAGTTTACTGATAAAGTAATGGCGATGGAGAATATAAAGAAAAGCAATACAAACCAAGCTTGTCTGATGTGTTTTGAAAGGCCGTAGACAATGAAAACCAATACCAGTATAATTGAGGTGATAACAAGCAGATGAAATGGCGTAGCATCGAAACCAATTATATTTTTCAGGCCAAACAAGATCCCATAGATCAATGACGCAAGTATAAATCCAATAATTCCGTCTTTAAAACTTTGCCTTAAAAAAGTAAACAAAATCAGCGATACAACGATTAACAGAATCAGGATCTGTAGCTGAGACCACAACAGCGCCAGGATAAACAAAATAATGGCAGTAAATCCACCTATCAAAATGATATCAGGTAAACCTTCACGGTAGAAAACCAAAAAAAAGACGGCAAAAATAAGGGCAGAACCTGTGTCATTCTGAAGTAAAATCAGTATTGCAGGCAGAGTAATCAAGGCGCCAAGTGTCAGGTAGGATTTGGTCCTGCCCATTTTAAAATTATACTGACTCATGTATTTGGCCACTGCCAGGCTGGTGGCAAATTTTCCAAGCTCGGAAGGTTGAAGCGCAACTCCGCTGACTTCGAACCATGCCCTTGCGCCGTTTACTTCCCTCCCTAAAAATAGAACAGCTATCAGCAATAAGATGATCACTACATAAATGTGATAGGCAAATGCTACATAAAATTTGCTATCGACCACCAGGATACAGACAGCCAAAAACAGTCCCGCAAGGATCCAGATCATCTGCTTGCCATACTGCTGGCCCAGGTCAAAAATGCTCTGATGTTCCTCACTGTAAACAGCGGCATAAATATTAAGCCATCCCAGCAAGACCATGGCCAGGTATATCAGGATAGTGATCCAATCCAGGTTCAGAAATAGGTTGTTTTGGCTCTTCATTTAATCGTATATTCTTGGTTGTCATGATGGTCAGCCACAAGGGCTGACCCTACGTGTCTATTTATATTATTTCAAATCATTAGCTAAACCCATAACCCAAACTCATATCTCATATCTCTCAGTACCTCCCTCCCTCAGTCTCCTCCGGTCAGATGCATGGCAGAAATCAGGTTAGCGCTTAGCATACTGGCTTCCAGTGGTTTTCTTTTGGGGGAAATGGAATCGTTCAAGTATTTTTCGATGATCAAACTGGCAATGGGCGCAGCATAGCGGGCGCCCCAAACCCCGTTTTCTATATAGACGCAAATAGCGATTTTGGGATCCTCTTTGGGCGCAAAGGCAACAAAAGCAGAGTGGGCTTCACCGTGTGGGTTTTGAATGGTTCCCGTTTTCCCGCAAATTGCGATCCCGTCAACTTTGGCGATTTTGGCGGTGCCTCCGTCCACTACTTTTTCCATCCCGTCAATAATCACGTTGAAGGAGTAAGGATTTGCCTGGGTAACGTGCTTATTGAACGAAAGAACTCTTTCGGAATGGTCAAAGTTCTGGATACTGCGGACCACGTGGGGTGCGATGTAATATCCTTTGTTGGCGATAATGGAAACCAGGTTGGCCAACTGAAGGGGGGTAAGCAATAACTCTCCCTGACCGATTGAAAGCGAACGGATGGTCATCACATTCCAGTGATTTTTTCCGTAGATTCGATCGTAATAGGTCGTATTTGCAATGCTACCGGCATTTTCAGCTGTCAGGTCACCTCCAATTCTATGCCCAATGCCCAAATCCAGCAGATGGTTTCGCCAGGCTTCATACCCCACTTCTGCACTGGGATACTTGTTGATAATAGCACGGAAAGCCTGAAAAAAATAGGAGTTGCAGGATTCGCGAATGGCGCTCAGCAAGGGAAGGGGAGTTTCATGGTTGTGGGTACATTTTATCGGGGTCGATCTAGGGCCATTGCAGGAGTAACGTACTTCAGGTCCCAACAATCCTTCTTCCAATCCGATAATGGCATCGGCCACTTTGAAGGTTGAGCCGGGCGGGTAAGAGGAGGTAATTGCCCTGTTGAGCATGGGTTTCAGGGGATCATTCACCAAGGTTGCATAATTTTTTGTCCTTTCACGTCCGACAAACATACCCGGATCAAAAGAGGGGGAACTGGCCATAATCATAATTTCGCCTGTTGAAGGTTCAAGAGCCACAATGCTACCGACTTTTCCGGCCAGCAACCGTTCGCCATAAGCCTGCAGATCGGCATGAAGCGTTGAAATGAGGTTTTTGCCGATTACGGCAGAAGTATCCATCTTCCCATTTTCAAAGGAACCTTTAATGCGGTTGTGCACATCGACCATCATGTAGGAAATCCCTTTGACACCGCGCAATTCATCTTCATACGCCTGTTCAATGCCTGATTTTCCTATGTAGTCGCCACTTTCATAATACTTGTCTTCATCTATCTTCTTTTGGTCAACCTCCCCGACATACCCAAGGACATGGGACGCAATGGTAGCCGGATACTGTCTTAAAGTACGGGCCTGAATATAGAATCCCGGATATTTAAACAGCTGTTCCTGTAAAACGGCATACCTGTGCGATGAGAGTTGTTTGATGATAGCCGAGGGTTTGTACATGGAGTAGCTTCGGGCTTTTTTTATTTCACTGACAAGTTCAGCCTTTTCAACCCCTGCGATCCTGCAAAAAGAAAGTGTGTCGAAAGGCTTCATCTCCCGGGGTGTGACCAAAACATCGTAGGCAGCCTGGTTGTAAACAATCAGTTTGTGGTTGCGGTCATAAACCAATCCCCTGGCAGGATAGTTGATGACCCTGCGCAGTACATTGTTGTCTGCTGAAATTTTATAGGAAGAGTCAATTACCTGAATGTAAAAGAGCCGGATGATCATGGCCAGGGATGTCAGGCAAAACAGGCCAATCAACAGGTACTTTCTTTTGGTATAGGTATCCACGTTTTTTTATTTCTATTTCCGGAAGAATAAAAACTGGCTGATTACTATCAAAATAATGGATAAAATTCCACTTAAAAAAGCCCTTGCCAAAGTAAACAATATACCCTGAAAAGTAAAGGCTTCCAGCATAAACAGGAGCAAGTGATGAATGGCAACAAAGATAGCTGTGTAGCCGATAAACCAATTTAAACCCATGGTGGAAATCCTTGGGGCTGAAACCGATTCACGCGTTTCACGTGTCGATATCTGGTCGAGAATTCCGGGCCTTATAAATCCGATCAGTACGCAAACAGCCGTGTGCACGCCCAAAGTATTGGTAAATGCGTCAACGGAAAGCCCCAAAATAAAACCAAGGACCAGGAGCATGGCGCGGGGGGTATCGTACGGCAACAACAACAGAAAAATAAGGTAGAAGAAAGGCGAGATCATCCTGAAAATCAGGATATGGTTTAGTACCAATACCTGAAGCAATACTGAGACGATAAAAATAAATGAATATTTCAGCAGGTTATTTGCCATCGTTGTTCAATGATTCAAGTTGATTGATCTCTTTTAGTTGCCGGTTTTCAACCAATGCCACCTGGACAATACTTCTGAAATCCACGGCCAGATCCACATCAATTTTATAGAAATTGCTGCCCGACCCAAGTGAATAATCTGATACGATCCCTATTTCCAGTCCTTCCGGGAAACTGGATGTGAAGCCGGTTGTTACTACGGTATCCCCATTCTGTACAGGTACATGGTAGGGAATTTCATTCAGTTGGACTTTACGGTAGTCGCGGCCATTCCACGAAAGCGATCCGAAGAAATCGTTGCGTTTAATTTTTGCGCTCAGCTTCCATCTTTCGTTCAGGATGGAAATAACGGTACTGTAGTTGTCCCCCACGTTGGTAACCAATCCAACGACCCTTCCCGCAGAGATAACCCCCATGTCCGGTTTTACACCCTGAATACGGCCTTTGTTCAGTGTTAGAAAATTATGACGTTGGTTGACAGAATTATTAATGACCCTCGCGGTAGTAAAGAAATAGACAATTTTGTTCAAAGAATCCCGGGTCATCGTAATCAGTGGATTACGCTCTAAAAGATAATTTTGACGTGAATTATTTGTACTTCGTAACTGATAATACTGAAGTGCAGTCCGTAGTTGCGCATTTTCTTCAGCTAATTCGGTATTCGCTTTTTTGAGATCAAAAACTTGAAATATGCCGGCGAAATTTTCGAAAAAATAGCCTGTAATACCGTTGCTGGATGTCAGAAATTTTGCTTTTTGATAGTTGTTGTAAGAGACAACCAGGGAGAGCGAAAATATTTCCAAAATCAGAAACAGAAATAGGTAATGATACGTTAGCAATAACCTGAAGAGATTTCTCATATTTCAGCAACGATACAAATAGCTTTATTAACCAAAAAAGATTAACGCATCAGGAATGAAAATTTATCCACGTTCTTTAATGCCACTCCAGTACCACGTGCCACAGCTCTTAGCGGATCTTCTGCAATACGGAAAGGGATGTTGAATTTTTCGTAAAGCCTTTTGTCTAACCCGCGTAGCAGAGCTCCACCACCGGCAAGCCATATCCCTCTTTTGTAAATATCGGCATAGAGTTCAGGTGGGGTATGCTCCAGCGCGTTGGTAATGGCAGTCTCAATTTTGGATATTGATTTATCCAGACAGTGGGCTATTTCTGTATAAGTTACATGGACGTCGATCGGCATTGCTGTCATTTGGTTCGGGCCTTGTACGATCATGTCGGCGGGTGGCTCATCAAGTTCCGTCATAGCGGAACCAACCACAATTTTAATCTCTTCCGCGGTTCTTTCCCCAATCTTCACATTATGCTGGTGACGCATGTGCTCCATAATATCGGCCGTCAAATCATCACCGGCAATCCGGATCGATTTGTTGGTGACAATCCCGCCAAGTGAAATAACCGCAATTTCGGTGGTGCCTCCGCCGATGTCAACCACCATGTTGCCTTCGGGGGCTTCTACATCCAGACCAATACCGATCGCTGCTGCCATAGGTTCATAAATCATGTAAACATCCCTGCCGCCGGCATGTTCTGCCGAGTCGCGAACGGCCCGGATCTCGACTTCAGTCGATCCGGAGGGGATACAGATGACGATCTTCAATGCCGGTGCAAAAAACCTTTTTTTGGGATTGATCATTTTTATCATCCCACGGATCATCTGTTCGGCTGCATTGAAGTCTGCAATAACGCCATCCCGCAAAGGACGGATGGTTTTCAGGTTCGAGTGTGTTTTACCCTGCATCTGCCTTGCTTTCTCTCCGATGGCGACCAACTTTTCAGTTTTGGTATCAATGGTCACAACAGAGGGTTCATCAACTACTACCTTCCCGTTAAAGATGATGATGGTATTGGCTGTACCGAGGTCGATTGCAATTTCTTGTGTAAGGAATGAAAAGAAACCCATATGATCATTTTTTAATATTTCATTTATATAATTTGTATTTAAAAACCAATTGGGAAAGTCATGAGATTATATTCATTTATTCATTTCGATTGGTGAATTACCAAATCAAGCTTTTCCTAATGTTTAAAATGTCTGAAACCTGTTGTGACCATCGACATCTGATGCTTGTTGCAGAAATCAACGGATTCTTGGTCCCTGATAGATCCACCGGGTTGAATGACGGAAGTTATCCCTTCGTTGAAGGCAATTTCAACACAGTCCGGGAAGGGGAAGAAAGCATCGGATGCCATTACTGCACCCTTGAGTTCGAAATTGAACGATTTGGCTTTTTCAATAGCCTGTTTCAATGCATCGACCCTGGATGTCTGACCGACACCGCTTGCCAGCAACTGTTTCCCCTTTGCCAATACAATGGTATTGGATTTTGATTGTTTTGCCAAGCGATTGGCAAACAAAAGATCTTCAATTTTATCTTTTTCCGGAGATAAAATAGTAACCGCTTTCAGATCTTCTTTGGTTTCCTTTTTGGTATCCCTGTTTTGAAGGATAACGCCGTTCAAAACCGTTCTGTATTGGTTGCTTTGAAGACCTTCGGATTTTCTGATTAGTACGATCAGGTTTTTCTTGTGTTTGAATAGCTCAAGCGCTTCCGCGGAATAGGAAGGGGCAATGATCACTTCAAAGAAAATCTTTGCTGCTTCATCAGCAGTGGCGAGGTCAACTTCGTGGTTGGTGACAAAGATACCGCCGAAAGCGGAGACAGGATCACCGGCCAGCGCCGCACGAAACGCCTCTGTAACATTGGCGCGTGAAGCACACCCGCAGGCGTTGTTGTGTTTAAGTATGGCAAAGGTCGTCTCAGTGAATTCATCAATCAGGTTAACCGCCGCGTCAATATCAAGCAGGTTGTTGTAAGAGATCTCTTTTCCCTGCAGCTGATTAAACAATTCTTCGAAATCACCAAAGAAAACGCCTTTTTGATGCGGGTTTTCACCATATCGCAGCGCTTTGGCCTGATTGAAACTCTGACGGAAAAGATCGGTTGAATCTCCTGCAAAATAACGATAAATAGAGGTGTCGTAGTGGGAAGAGGTGGCAAAAGCCTCAGCAGCAAATTGCCTGCGGTCCGACAGGGAGGTTGCACAATCTTTCTCTTTCAGCAATTCCAGCAATTTGCTGTATTGTCCCTGGTGGGATACGATCAGGACATCGTTGTAGTTTTTTGCTGCAGCCCTGATCAATGATATTCCTCCAATGTCAATTTTTTCGATGATGTCTGCATCGGTTGCACCTGATTTTACCGTTGCTTCAAAGGGGTAGAGATCTACGATGACCAGGTCAATTTCCGGAATCGCATAGGCATCGAGTTGGGATTTGTCGCCACTGTTCTCCCTGCGTGCCAGAATGCCACCGAAAACTTTGGGATGTAATGTTTTTACCCTGCCTCCCAGGATGGAAGGATAACCGGTTAGTTCCTCCACGGATGTGACCGGTATTTTAAGCTCTTCAATAAACTTTTTTGTTCCTCCGGTTGAATACAAATGAACCCCGGATTGATGTAATTTTGTTAGGATCCCTTCCAATCCGTCTTTGTAATAGACTGAGACCAAAGCAGATTTTATGTTTTTTAAACTACTCATTTTTAAACCGTTAAAATTTCGTGACAAAAGTAATAAAAAATGTTTTAACTTTCGGGTGAAATCAACCACCAGTATGTTATTTATAAGGCTGTTTCTGGAAAGTTTTCGTTTTGCTTACAACTC
>JAMDDG010000217.1 GCA_023488865.1 Bacteroidota bacterium
AGGATAAGTGCAGCTGATTTGGCCTTTTGGCGCAAAGACCTGACATGGGGAACCGAACCCGGAGATTTTAATATCTTTATCGGCGCCAATAGCAGAGATGTGAAAGGGGCCTCATTTGCCTTGCTGGGTAAGGGAAGTAGTTTCAATATCAAATAAATCAGAAAGATATGTTTTAAGGGGAAAAGGTCATCTTCCAACTCTGACCCTCGCCGTGGTTGGAGTTTGTGCTCCCAGCCGTTCAGCGATCATGGCGGGCCATTGCCCAGGGGAAAGCGTGAAATCTATGATTCCGGGCTGAGGGTGCCGTTACTGGTCCATTTTCCGGGTGGGGCTCATGCCGGGCGGGTGGACGATCTGGTCTCTTATATCATCCGGAATTGCCGGCTTACAAAGATGTCACTTACCGGAAACAGATGGATATGATGAATGAACTGCTACGTTTGCGTGACGGCGGAAAATTGTCGGGATCAACCGCCTACTGGTTCAGGCCTGCCAAAACCAACGAAGAATTATACGATTGCGTAACCGATCCGTTTAATTTGCATAACCTGATTGATGATCCGCAGTATGCCGGTAAAATAAAGGAACTTCGAAATGCTTTGGACGAGTTTATAAATAAAATTCATGACAAGTCAAGTATCCCGGAGGCACAGATGATCGAACAGATGTGGCCAGGTGGAGTACAGCCAAAAACTGCCCAGCCAGTCATTTCCATGAAGGATGAAACCATCCGGATTTCATGTACCACGGCAGGGGCTTCGATAGGATATATTCTATCCGAAAAGGAGCTAAACCCTGGGCTAAACAATGGCTGGCAACTGTACCAGAATCCTGTTAAGACAAATGGGGCTAAGTACCTGTATGTAATTGCCAACAGGATTGGGTATGCAGACAGTGAAGTTGTAACAAAAAAATTACTGGCAAAATAAAAATGAAATCACAACTGTACCAACTTTTAAATTGACAACATCCAAAAATTATCAGGTATCAGTAACAAAATCAAATTGATGACGAACGCTAATGTTACTGAAAAATGGTTGATTAATGCTTTTGTAATTCAATGAAGGCATATATTAGAAAAGGATGATTAATAATCCAAAACAAAGATACGTTTGCCAAATCCTGGATGGAATAACAATTTTGACTTCGAATTCCATTCCGTCCGAAAGGAGGTTCAAGCCTGTAAAACGGTTTATCGCGTACGGTTTTCGTTCGTTCTTTCCTACCCGGGGCGCCACTTCTTCGTCGTTTGCCCCGGGCTACCAACATTTCGCCCATACTGGGCTGAACACCAAT
This sequence comes from Bacteroidota bacterium, assembly GCA_023488865.1. Taxonomy (GTDB): domain Bacteria; phylum Bacteroidota; class Bacteroidia; order Bacteroidales; family Prolixibacteraceae; genus CAINVV01. The sequence continues at coordinate 1,297 of JAMDDG010000217.1, forward strand.
TTTTAATGGGAGAATTCCGAGCAATAGTTATAAAAATTGCCATTCTTCAAATTTGCATCAACCTTTGATCGGAGCGAGTGCGAGGGCCGTCAAAACGCCCGGCTTAGAATTCGTTTTGACAAGATTTTTGCTTCCTTTTCATCGAATGGAAAAGTAAGAGCCAGTCCGGCTTGAGGACAAAAGATTCTTATAAGGAATACATTCTTTTCTTTTTCCCTCAACAATATGAAGTGATCCGTACTCTCCGGTATTTAGAAATTATACGTGTTTCGAAAACATGGTGGGGCTTGTTCCATAATATTTTTTAAAACAGGTACTAAAATACTTGGGGTCAGAAAATCCTGTCTGGTAAGCCACTTCGTTTATGCTTAAATCTGTTTGTTGGAGGTATTCAACGGCCTTCTTTAGCCGGATTATTTTAATAAAATCTTGTGGCGACTGGTCGGTTAAAGCCTTAAGTTTTCGATACAAAACCGGGCGGCTCATAAAAATTTGTTTACTAAACTCTTCTACTGAGAATTCTGAGTTGTTCAAGTTGTCATTCACCAGTTGAACAGCTTTTTGGATAAATTTCTGATCAATCTCTGATTTGTAGTCAATTGTTTCTGGTGGATTGCTGAATTTTAGAAATTTATCTTTCAGAATTATTCTTGATTTCAGAAGGTTTTCTATTCTGGAGATCAGCAGTTTGATTTCGAACGGCTTTTCGAGGTAACCATCGGCTCCCATTTCATACCCTTCAATTTTATAATCCGTATCGGTTAAAGCAGTCAGTAATATGACCGGAATGTGACAGGTCTCAATGTGACGTTTAAGGTGGGCACAAAGTGTAGTGCCATCCATTTCAGGCATCATAATATCTGAAATAATTATATCAGGATGAACTTTTTCAATGATGGTTAATGCTTCTTTCCCATTACGGGCGCCGTGTACTCTGTATTTTGATTGCAACGAATCAACCAGAAAAGTTAGTAACTCTTCATTGTCCTCAACAACAACTACTTTCGCGGACTTCTGCCGGATATCCAGGTTATTTTCAGTTTGAGCCTGAGTCTGACTTAAAATATCGGGAATCAAATTGGTTCCGGGCCTGACAATTGTATTGGAGAATTTGTCGGTTTCATTAACGAAATCAGATGTCTGATAATGTTTCGATTTGACCGGAACTTTAATTTTAAAGCAAGTTCCTTCTCCCGGAGAACTTTCAAAGCTAATCTGACCATTATGTAAATTCACCAGATGTTTTACCAGCATTAATCCCACTCCACTCCCTGTTTCTGTTGAATTAATGGCGTTTGTTGCCCTGAAGTAGTGTTTAAATACGTTTTTCTGCTGCTCCGCTGGAATTCCTATTCCATTATCCCTCAACTCTATACAGCATTTTTTCTTAATTTTATTTACGGAGATGGTTATATTCCCGTTTTCTCTGCTGTATTTCACAGCATTTGAGATTAGGTTGTAAAATATTTTATCAAATTTAAGCTGATCATACCAAACGATTTGTTTTTCTTCGCTTGTTTTTAGTTCACACTCAATTCTTTTTTTATCCAAAAGTGGCTGGAACGACTGAAGCACGTTTTTTAAGTGTTCGATGATATCGTGCTGGTCAACTTGTAACTGCATCTTTCTTAAATCTGCTTTTTGAAAGTCAAGTAGTTGGTTAAATAGTTGCGCTAGTTTGCCGGCATTTTTCTGTGCAAGGTTCAAATATTTTTGATCGTTATCTCCTAATTCTTTGTTTTCTGATATTTTTGATAAGGGAGACTGAATTAAGGTTAATGGTGTGCGTAAATCATGAGCGATATTGATAAAGAACTGTATTTTCTCTTTTGCATGTTGTTCCTGGAATCGGATACGCTGGTATTTAAATATTAGCAAGGCAATAGTTGTGAGAATAATGGTGTAAATCAGAAATGCCCAATAAGTGAGATAAAACGGAGGACGAATCCGGATTTTTATACTACGTTCAGTTCCATTCCAGTCATCCTGAACATTGGTCGAACGAATCCTGAAAGTGTATTCCCCGGGTGGAATATTAGTATATGTTGCACTATTGTCACTTGATCTGGGGGTCCATTCCTTTTCAAATCCTTCCAATTTCCATGAATACTGGTTCTTTACCGGGTTGGTGTAGTTTAATCCAATAAATGAAAGTGAAAATGAATTTTGGTTGAATTTTAAAGAGAGCGTTTCCATTAAATCGATTTGCTTGTCAAGTAGACTTTTGGGCTGGTCAATTTTAACTGACCGGTTTGAAATTTTCAGATCTGTAAAAATTAATTTTGGGGCAATGGAGATCTTTTTAATCTGATCCGGATCAAATGAAACAAATCCTTTACTTCCACCAAAAATGATATTTCCATCACTGGTAGAGCATGATGCCCCATAATTAAATTCTTTAATATTCAAACCATCTGATGTGTCGTAGTTGGTAAAGCTTTCATCCATAGGGTTAAACATGGAAATCCCGTTAGTTGTACTTAGCCATAACATGCCATTATGATCTTTTATAATCCCATACACAGAATTGGATGGTAGTCCGTTCTTTTTTCTATAACATTTGAATTTGCCACTTCGAGGATCAAACAAGTTGAGTCCGCCACCTTCGGTACCGATATAAATCTTTCCGTCTTTAGCCTCATACGAGTCACAAACTGCATTACTGCTGATCGATGTTGGATCTTCCGGTTTGTGATAGTAAAGTTTAAACTCGCCGGTTGACTTATCCAAAACATATAATCCAATTTTTGAACCTAATATTAATTTCCCATTAGAGGTTTCCTGAATATCCTGGATATTGTTGATCGGATAACGGGTTATTTCATTTGAAAGTGGGTTATAACGAATTAACTGGCTTCGTAAAAGTCCAATCCAAATATACCCTTCCTTGCTTTTAAAAATCGCAAATACGTAAGGAGATCCCAGTATATCATTCATCTTTTCTTTTGGGAATACAGGACTGGCAACAAGTGTTTTTGTATTTATCCGGTCAATTCCTCCGCCATAGCTGCCAATCCAGACTTCTTCAGGTGTAACCTGACAAATTGAAAGGATGGTGTTTTGTCCCAGTACACTGGGGCTTTTTATAGTATTAAATAGTTGACTCCATTTATTATTTTCAGGGTTATAAATGCTTATCCCTTTTTTGGTTCCAAACCAGATTCGTTTATATTGATCTTCCAGAATAGCGCGACCTGTGTTGTTTGCAATTGAATTGGGATTATTCGTGATGTGTTCAATTCGTTTGAAAGGTAAGAGGTAAGGGTCATAAAGGCTGATGCCTCCACCATAGGTAGCTATCCAAACCCGGTTTTCAGAATCCTTAAAAATCTGATATATCCCATTATTGCTCAATGATGTTGGATTGTCATCAATTAGATAATAATGATCCTTTATTGAAAGATCCAGATTGAGCGACAAGATTCCATTCCCGTCTGTAGCGATTAAATATTCAGATTCATTGACTAGTTTAATATCTTTTATTAATACACCAGGTGAAATAAACTTATCAATGGAATCAACATGAATTAGTTTTTCATTTATTGGGTCATAAATATATATTCCTTTATTTTGCACGGCGATCCAGATCCTGCTATACTGATCTTTATATATGGTGGAAATAAACTTGTTGTTAAATATCTCATTAATAGCATTTTTTGAAGAGATGGGGCCAACCCGGTAATCCAGGGAGTTAATTTTAAAAATTCCGCGGGTTGTAGCAACCAGGCAATATTGTTCGTTTAAATATAGAATATCATTCACTGCAATCGTTATTTCACGGATATGTATAATTGAATCTTTTTCAGGAAAAAATACATACAGTGAATTATTCGTGCCTATCCAGATATGTTTTTTATGGTCAGACAATAATTTAGTTATGTTAGGATTGACGATTTCACTAAATTTGCTTGAGGCTAATTGAAACTTCTCCTTTTCTGCATTGTACTTGAATAATCCATTTATTGTCCCAGCCCAAAGATTATTGTTGGCATCATAATAAATGTGTGCGGCTTGGGTCGGTAAAGTGTTCTCATCTATAGATAGATTATAGTGAGAGAAATGTGTCCCGTCATAGCTATCAACTCCGGTACGGGTCCCGAACCACATTAGCCCTTTGCAATCTTGCGAAATAGAAAAAACCACGCTGTTAGACAAGCCATCTTCAATGGAAATTCGTTTAAAATCCATTGAATACAAATTGTCGACCCATAGAATCGAAATGATTAGAAGAATCGATCTCATGGTTCGCTTATATATCAGTATTATCATAGTTTCTCCTGAAAATAAAGTATGCTCATTATAAATTTGGCATAAACGTAACCAAAAGAAATAAAAAAAATGCATTCAAATTAGCTTATCAACAATGGTATGAATGATATTGTGAGTATTGTGAACGATGATTCAACTTTCACGAACCGATACGAATATCCCTTTTTTTATGCCAGGATAAGTGCTTCAATAATAACCAGAAATAGTTTGAAAGGAAATATTGTGGATACTTGAACTGAAATCAAATTAATCTGAACTCATATTCAACCCAAAAATAATGAATACAAGGTACTTTTGGCCCAACATCTATTTTCAAAACAAAACAAATTTATTATGAAAAAAATTTGGATTTTTTATTTATTGATTATTCTTTCTTCTCCCTTGTATGCACAAAATACAATTTCAGGGAGAGTCTCAGGTGAGGATGGAGTTTATTTGCCGGGAGTAAGTGTTGTTGTAAAAGGAACAACTCAGGGAATGAGTACAGATGCTAATGGTAATTATTCATTGAAGGCGCCTGAAAACTCCGTTTTGGTTTTCTCTTTTATTGGATGTCAAACTCAAGAAGTGAAGGTTAAAGGAACAAAACCCATTAATGTCGTTATGAAAAACTCCACTGAAGCCTTGGATGAAGTTGTGGTTGTTGGGTATGGTACCATGAAACGAAGTGACGTTACTGGTTCTGTAACTACAGTAAAGGTGGATCCCAGAGAGGCAACACAAGTTAACACGGTAGATAAACTTCTTCAGGGCAAAGCGGCAGGGATAGATGTCGTTTCCGGAAATGGAGCGCCCGGAGCAGCACTAAATGTCAAAATCAGGGGTGTCGGAACGCTAACCGGGAATACAGAACCTTTATATGTTGTGGACGGTGTTATTATTAATACGGCTTCACAAGAGGTACCCACAGGTTTTCAAAACGGCAATTATACCCAGGAGACACAAAACGGACTAACTGACTTGAATCCTCAGGATATTGAAAGTATTGAAATTTTAAAAGATGCTTCGGCTACGGCGATCTATGGATCGCGTGGTGCTAATGGAGTTGTACTGATTACCACAAAAAAAGGAACATCAGGGAAAGGTATAATTTCATTTAGTACAAATACTCAAATTTCAACTGTTTCTAAAAAAATACCACTTTTGGATGGAAAGGAATTTGCCCAATATGATAATGAATTATCCGGCATTTTAGGCAGGGTCCCAAAGTACTCGGTTACTCCTGCAGGCCTCGATTCATTGCAAACAATCAACTGGCAGGATTATGCAGAACAAATATCAGTAAATCAGATATATAGGCTTACTATGAGTGGAAAGGCTGAAAAAACAAATTACTATGTTGCCGGCGGATTCTCTGATAATCAAGGAATAATAAAAACAACGGGAGTGAAGACAGGCGATTTTAGGATTAATCTAATTCAGGAAGTTAATTCCAGGTTAAAATTATCTTCGAATACTGGCATTACTTATCAAAACAATAACTGGGTACAGGGAACAGAAAGACTTGGGCAAGCTAATTCCAGTATGATACGGTCGATGTTGAGGAAAAGTCCCTTAATTGGTATTGTTGTGGACCCGACTGTGGAAGATGGGTTTTTATCTTCAGAAAGTCCAAAAACATGGTTCGATGAGTTTCAGGATAAGAGCAATGAATTTAGGGTAATATCGTCGTTAAATGTTGATTATAAATTTTCAAAAGTATTCTCCTACCGACTTACTCTGGGAGGTGATTACAGGAATAAAAGCCGACAATTATTTTGGGGGCCAGATCTTTGGGCAGGATCAACAACGAATGGTAAGGCTACTTACGCGGAACTTCGCAGCATGTCATACGACATTGAAAATTTGTTGCTTATTAATAAGGCATTTGGAAAATTTCATAAGTTAAATGGAACAATTGGTATTACTTATGATAGCAACAGCCTTGTCAATAATTCAGCACAAGGCGATAATTTTTTCAATACCACCTTACAGGCCGATGGGATTGGCCTTGCACAAGTTAATTATCCATTTAATTTTAATAAAAACACCACCTCAGTCCTATCTGCATTATCAAGGGCAGAATACAGCTATCATAAAAGGTATCTCCTTACGGCAACAATCAGGGCCGACGGTGCGAGTAAATTTGCCCCGGGCAGAAAGTTCGGGTACTTCCCTTCAGCTGCATTTGCCTGGCGTGCCAGTGAGGAGGATTTTATCCGGAACCTAAATTTATTTTCGAACCTGAAATTCAGGTTTGGATGGGGCCTTACAGGTGTTCAAACAATTGGAGCTTATCAAACACAAGCTTTGTATAATTTCGTCCAATACCCTAATCCGGATAAATCACTACAGGCGGGGGAGGTCTCATCCCGGATCAGCAATAATCAATTAACCTGGGAACATAGTAAACAATACAATATTGGTACCGATATAGGATTTTATAAAGACCGTCTCACTGTTAATGTAGATGTTTATAATAAAACTTCAAGCGATTTGCTCCAGAATTTTAGAATAGCTCCTTCTTCTGGGTTTTCAACTATCGCTATGAATATTGGATCTATTGAGAACAAAGGTTTGGAAATAACCATGAATGGTGTGATTATCGATAAAACAGTAAAATGGTCGTTAGGAGGAAATATAGCATTTAACCGGAATAAACTGCTTAATCTCGGATTGCCATCGGCAACCTGGGGAACTCAGGATCGGATTGCCTATCAGGGTGTAAATGTTTCAACTGGCAATCAGCTTAAAACACCAGCAAATATATTTATTCAGGGAGAACCCGTTGGCCTATTTTGGGGATATAAAACAGATGGGATATATCAATATTCGGATACAACCACGACTTTAATTTACAATGGCACCAAACTGGTTCCAGGAGATATAAAATTTGTTGATCAGAACAAAGATGGAATAATCGATGCGAAGGATCAAACCATTATTGGAAATCCAAATCCTGATTTCACCTATGGAATAAATACAAGTTTTTCCTACAAAAATTTAAAACTCGATCTTTATTTTAACGGGGTCTATGGCAGGGATATTTGCAATGCAAACTTAGTATTTGAAGAATATGCATCCATCGCCGGAAATAACATCAGAAAGGCTGCCTGGGATGGAGCTTGGCGGCCAGATAACCAATCAAACAGTTACACACGTATTGGTTATACTTTACCCACTGAATTGAACGATCGTTTTATTGAAAATGGAAGTTATCTTAGGATGAGTAATATCAGCCTTTCATATAGTATTCCAGTGGAAAAGCTTAAAATCTTCAGTAAACTGGGTGTGTCTATTTCCGGACAGAACTTATTTATCATTACAAAATACAAAGGATTTGATCCGGATGTAAACAGTTTTACAAACAATGGGAACATTATTGGGGTCGATTTCAATTCATATCCGTCCCAGAAATCGATAAACATTGGATTAAATGCCAGTTTTTAATTTGTTCAAACGTTTTAATTCTAATTATATGAAAAAGATAATCTATTTTCTAAGTATATTTTTCCTCATTATTTTTTACAGTTGCGAAAGCCTTATCGATGAAAAAGTATATACTAATTTGTCTTCTACTAATCTTTTTACATCAGAGAGTGGTTGTGAAGCAGCTTTAACCGGAGTGTATGCAAGTTTCTTTGATTCATGGTATTACGGAAATGTTTATCCTGAACTTATCTGTAATTTAACCGGATTATACACTGAGAAAGTTAAAACTGTGGATTACAACACGTTTGCAATCAATTCAGCAACTCCGTATATCTCTCAGGTGTGGCAAAGGTCATGGCAAATAATTGGACGGGCCAACGATGTATTGTATAATGTGTCGCGTGCTAATATCAACATCGATACGAAGAACCGTATTCTTGGTGAAGCTTATTTTATCAGGGCCAAAACTTATTTCGATAATGTCCGCTTATGGGGCGCCCTGCCGCTTCGCCTGGAACCTGCATCGCAGGAAAATATTAATGTTCCGCGTTCTCCGTCAGATACAATCTATGCACATATTATCGCTGATCTTGATTCAGCCAAGCGTCTTTTACCTGAACCAGGGAATAATATTTTAGGCCGTCCACACAGGTATGCAGCTTATGCCCTTGCGGAGAAAGTTTATCTCACCCTGGCCGGAAACAATCCGTCGTCGCCATATTGGCAAAAATCGCTCGATGAAGGATTAGTTGTATATAATAGCAATGCCTACCGTTTGGTGAGGCCATACAAGGATTTATGGGATGTGAATAAACAAAATTCAACAGAATCAATTTTTGAGATCCAAGGCTCTGCCCTTCTTACAGCTGGCGGAAGTCTTACAAAGACTTTCCTGCCGCTAGGCAGTACATTAACCCCTTTAGCAAATACCTGGGGGCGTGCTCAAGTCAATAAAGAAGTTTACAACCAACATGTTACCCAGTACAAAGGCGACCCACGGATTGATGCGACTTTTCTAGATAGTTCTTATGTAAATAATAAAACCTTAAAGAAGATCAACATTTACCCTGTTCAGAAAACAGGTGTTAATAGCTATGTTTATATCATGAAATATGTAGATCCTGCTTATGTGGGAAGCTCAAACTGCAATTTCATTTATTTGCGATATGCTGATGTGTTATTGATGTTAGCAGAGGCTGAAAATGAAATCAATGGACCTGCCGGCGCCTACAGATATGTAAACCAAGTATTAGCTCGTGCGCGTGATAAAAACGGAAATGGGAATACGGATGCTGGAGAAGTAGTACCTGCCGACTGGTCGGGTATGACAAAGGATCAGTTTCGCGATCGTATTATGGCTGAACGTGGTTATGAGTTGATTGGGGAATTGCACGAATATTTTGATGTCCGTCGCCGTGGAAAAGACTATTTCAAGAAAATACTCGAGGCACATAATACTTATGGTCCAAATTTAGCTAATAAGGAATATATTGCGCCCACAGATGATGTTACAATGGAAAGGATCATGTTGCTTCCAATTCCTCAATCTGAAATAGGTACCAATACAGCGATTACGATTGAAAACCAAAATCCGGGCTATTAGAAATAAGTGTAATTTCTAATGATCCATATAATAAATTGCTTGTAATCAAATTATTAAAAAAAGATGCAAAAATACTCTAAATCAATATCGACACTTATTTTGGTTTTTGCTTTTACTTTAAATTATGGTTGCACTTTCTCTGCAACAAAAAAAGCTGAAGAAATAACCAATAAGCCAAGTGATAATGAATTGACTATTCGTCAAATCATAGATAAATATTACCAAAAAAGTTATTTTTATTTTGGCTGCACATCAAAAGCGGAATACCTGGAAGCAGAAAATTCTGAAGCGAAAATTTTTCTCAAAGAGTTCTCTTACAATACTCCATCCAACGAGTTTAAACAAACTTCGGTTTATCCAGAGCCTAATGCTACGTGGAAAGCGGATAATTATCGACAATTGTTGGTTATGGCACGCGAAAATGATCAGGTAGTTCGTGCACATTGCCCTATTTCGCCGCAATGTTCAACGTGGGCAAAGCAGGATAATCGTACTGCCGAGGAACTAAAATCAGTGATGACCTATTACATGACCAACATGAGTAAAGAACTCGAAGCAAATAAAGATGTTGTGAAGTGGATGGATGTAGTTAACGAGACAGTTGTTTCTACGAAATTGGGCGATGGTACAAATAATTATTTACCCGGAGATTGGTTTGGTCCGTTAAAAGGAACAGATAGATGGGAAAATCCGTGGTTAAAGATTGGACAGGAAACAGATACTGAGCTTAAAGTTCCTATTTATATTAAAACTGCTTTTGAAATTGCAAATAAATATGCTCCAAGTATAAAACATTTGTATAATCATAATGGTAGGTTAGAACAGGAAGCGTGGGATAAAGTAAAGCAAACCGTTCTTTATTTACGGAGTAAGGGCTTGCGTGTTGATGCAATAGGTTGGCAGGCACACGTTCCAGTCGGTTTTGAAAAAGAAGCAGGTACTATGGAAAAACTGAGTAATCTGATTGATTGGTGTTATCAAAACAAACTGGAATTCCATATAACAGAACTTGACACTAAAATAGGCAAAGACTTTGATCCAAAATTGCTCAAAGAAAAAGAAAATGAAATTGCCGATACCTATGGTGCCATAGTAGAAACTATGTTGAAAAAGGTTGGAAAAGGAGCTGTCGCTATCAATTGCTGGACGTTGAAAGATAGAGTAAGGAAAGGAGAGGGGTATTTTGCCGGATTATTTGATTCGGAATTAAACCCCACTCCAGCCTATTTTCGAGTGAAAGAATTATTGCTAAAATATGCTCCAAAAAACAAATAGAATCAAGGACAAATAAATAAATATTACTAATGGAAAATAAAATTTTTATCTCGAAAAAAAGCATTTGTCTTACGATGATTGGGTTTACAGCTTTTCCATTGTTTGCAAATAGCATTAAAGAAAAAGCGAAGAAACCCAACATTTTATTTATCGCGGTTGATGACCTGAAACCCGTATTGGGGTGTTATGGTGACACAATGATTAAAACTCCAAATATTGATAGGTTAGCCAGTCAAAGTACTGTTTTTTTAAAAAACTATTGCCAACAAGCAGTTTGTGGTCCTACACGAGCTAGCATGATGACTGGTTTGCGCCCTGATATAACCAAAGTATGGGACTTGGTTACCAAGATGCGCGATATAAATCCGGATATCGTAACGATACCTCAATATTTTATTAGTCAAGGATATGAAACTTCAGGAATTGGGAAAATATTTCACCCAGGTATTACTGATAAATTTCAAGATAAACCTTCCTGGAGCATACCCTATTTAAAACCCGATGATTTCTATTCAAAGAAATTTGGTGAACCAGCGCTTGGCTATCAAAATCCACAAACAAAAGCATTAATTGAAAAGTATGAGAAAGAAGCAAGAGTGAAAGGATTAAAGGGGAGAAAGGCAATGGAATATGTAACGAAGTTTATCAAACCTTCCGTTGAATGTGTTGATGTGCCAGATAATGCTTATGAAGATGGAGCAATGGCTCTAATGGCTAAACAACAGCTGATTGCATTATCCAAAGACAATAAACCTTTCTTTTTCGCAGTAGGCTTCCATAAACCACACTTGCCTTTTATTTCTCCTAAAAAATATTGGGATCTCTATAAGCGCGACGAAATGCCTGTTGCAAAATTTCAGGAGCATGCCAAAAACAGTCCTGATTTGGCTTATCACAACTCGGGTGAATTGAGACACTATACAGATATTGACCCACTTGAAAGCTATACAGATCAAGAAAAAGGACAAAAAAACCATATCCGGTTACCTTTAGACAAACAGAAGGAATTGATTCACGGCTATTATGCGGCGGTTTCATACACTGATGCCCAAATTGGGATTTTATTGAATACTCTTGACTCTTTGGGGATGCTAAAGAATACTATTATTGTGCTTTGGGGCGACCATGGATGGCATTTGGGCGATCATGATTTATGGTGCAAACACACCGACTTTGAAAATGCCACACGCGCTCCACTAATTATTTCAGCTCCCGGCATGAAAGCAGGTCAAACAAAGTCTATGTCTGAGTTTGTGGATGTTTTCCCTACTTTATGCGATTTAGCTGGAATTCCCATTCCTGCAAATTTAGATAGTAAAAGCTTAGTGCCACTTATGAAGGATAATACTGCGAAAGTAAATGAATATTCCGTTAGTCAATTCCCTCACAATGGATGTATGGGATACTCTATCCGTACGGACCGCTATCGTTTAACCTTTTGGATGAAGAAAGGATTTAGAAGTTATCAGACTTTCAGTAATGATTTAATTGTTGCCAAAGAGCTTTATGATTATCAAAACGATCCGCTGGAAACGATAAGTGTAATTAGTGACTCGCAGTATAAAGTTGTCCAAAAGGATTTGGAAGCCAAATTAATCGCTTATTTTAAAATTCATTCAACTAAGTCAAGCAAATGAAAACGAAAGCATTTACGGGCATTGCCCTATCACTATTGGGTAGCAATTTACTCCTTGCGCAGACAAAGCCCAATGTACTCTACATTATGACGGATCAACAGTCGTACAATATGATGAGCTGTATGGGCAATAAGTGGCTGAGTACGCCAAATATGGATAAAATTGCCAGAATGGGATATCGCTTCGATAAAACATACTGTGCCAATCCTGTTTGTATGCCATCACGATATGCCCTGCTTACAGGGCATTATGGTTCGGAAGTAGGGGCTAAGCAAAACATCGATAAGCTAATCTATTCTACACCAAAGTTAAGGGAAATAGTTACAGAAAGCGCCTTGGGAAATGTTTTCCACAAAGCAGGTTACGAAACTCTTTACTCCGGGAAAGTACATCTTTACGGAACAAAAGATGTATCTGAATATGGTTTTAAACTAAATAATACCGACCCTTATGATGGCCCGGCGATTTATGCGGAAAAAGTCCTGTCTGAAATGGGAAAAGAGAAAAGGGATAAACCTTTTTTATTGTTTCTTTCTTTTCTGAATCCTCATGACATAAATGCTAAAGTAGGGGTAATCACACCCACACGGGTTGTTCCGGTAGAACACACACGTGAGCCGTCAAGGATCCTGGCACTGCAAAAAGCCTTAAGCCCGCAGGAGTATCGAAAACAAATTCCACCCCGGGTGCCCAATACCGCTCCGATTAGTGATGAAAGGCCTGATATGATACCTAAAGGATCAACTGTATCAAGAGGTTGGGATGATGCGCAATGGAACCTTTATAGTTGGATGTATTATAGGTTAACGGAAAGTGTTGATGCTCAAATTGGACGGGTATTAACAGCCTTGGAAAAATCTGGACTTGAAGACAATACCATTATCGTTTTTACATCCGATCATGGCGAAATGAATGGGGCGCATGGCTTAATAGCCAAGAATGTCATGTTTGAAGAATGTCAGCATGTGCCATTGATCTTTGCCGGTAAAGGCATTAAACGTAACTATTCCGACAAAACGACCTTGGTTTGCAATGGGCTGGATTTCCTGCCAACCTTATGTGACCTGGTTGGAATCCAACCCCCGAAAGGACTTTCCGGAATTTCGCTCAAACCTTTCCTTACCGGCGAAGGGAAGAAACCAGACCGTAAATATATCGTCACCGAGAGCTATAACGGATATCAGATTAACGATGGGCGATATAAATTTACCATCTACGAGATACCGGGCCACCCGGAAACATTAACTGATCTGAAAACGAATCCAGGCGAAACGATTGATTATATTAATAACCCTTCGTATACTGAAATTAAATCAGATTTAAAACAGAAGTTGATGGCTAATTTGTCGCAAAGAGGACTTACACCCCTGCCAGATCATGTGACCAACAAAAATATCCGACCATTTGATAAAGCGGGAAAGGCAATAAAACGTGGGGAAAAGAAGTCTAAAATAAATATAGAACAGTAAAAAATTAAACAAATAATTATGGATGCTGAAAAATTATCAATTTCCAGAAAATTAACGTTAAAAAAATTAGGCAGTTTATCTGTGGGCCTTCTTTTTACTACATCAATTATCCAAAACGCATCGGCGGCAGAAAGAGC
>JAMDDG010000442.1 GCA_023488865.1 Bacteroidota bacterium
CTGAATAATTCGTTTCTTCTTATTTTTTCATGGGGATGATGGTTGGATCATCCCCTTTTTTCTGGCTCATAATTCAGGTTGGAAGGCACGTATTTCTCTATAAATTCCTTAGAAACGTTTTTTCTGAATGCATAATCTACAACCTGATCTTCCCCGATTTTTTCAACGCCGAAATACCTTGATTCGGGATGTGCAAAATAGACGCCGCAAACCGAAGCATTGGGGTACATCGAGTAGTTCTCTGTCAGGGAAATTCCGGAGTGTTCTTTTGCCTGCAAGAGCTTGAAAATAGTCTCTTTTTCTGAATGTTCGGGACAAGCAGGATATCCGGGGGCCGGTCTAATTCCCTGATACTTGCAAGCGATTAATTCGGCGGGTGTCAAAGTTTCGAATTTGCTGTAGCCCCATATTTCCATCCTGACAATCTGGTGCAATCGCTCTGCAAAAGCTTCTGCCAGTCTGTCAGATAAGGCTTCGAGCATGATCGCTTTGAAGTCGTTGTTCTCGCGTTTGAATTGCTGGACCATTTCGGCCACACCAATACCGGCAGTGACCGCAAATGCCCCGCAATAATCGGGAATTCCGGTTTCCTTTGGTGCGATAAAATCACTGAGGCACAGTTGAGAAGTTCCCTGCTTTTTTTCCTGTTGGCGCATTTGGTAGAATTTTCCCATCAGTTGAGATCTGGTTTCATCAGTATACAGTTCGATATCGTCCATTACAGCGTTAGCAGGCCAGATTCCCACTACCCCATTGGCCCTGATCAATTTTTTGGCGATAATCTCATCTAAAAACTGGTTAGCCTCATCAAAAAGTTGACGCGCTGCTTCACCCTTATCAGGATCGTCAAGGATAGCCGGGTATTTTCCCCTGAATTCCCAAACAAGGAAGAAGAAGGTCCAGTCGATGTATTTTCTGAGTTCTTCCAGCGGAAAGTCGTTAAAATATTTGACACCGGTGAAATTGGGCTGAGATACGGGATGTTTTTCAAAGTCAGGATGAAATTTCCTTTCCCTTGCTTCCGTTAAGGTCCAGTATTCTTTTGGTTTTTTGGCGCTATGGACCTGTCTGAGGTCAGCATATTCCTGCAATGTAGCAGCTAAAAATTCAGGAGATCCTGCTAAAAGTTCTGCTACTACCTGCACAGACCTGGAGGCATCTTTTACATAAAGGGTCGTATTGCTGTATTCCGGCGCAATTTTGACTGCCGTGTGTATTTTAGAAGTTGTTGCACCACCAATCAATAAAGGTTTGTTAAGTCCCCTCTTTTCCATCTCTTTTGCCACGTGTACCATCTCTTCGAGCGATGGAGTGATCAATCCGCTCAAACCGATGATATCTACCTGTGCGTTGAAGGCTGTATCAAGTATTGTTTCGCATGGAACCATCACACCCAGATCGATTACCTCGTAGTTGTTGCAGGATAGCACAACGCCCACGATGTTTTTACCGATGTCGTGCACGTCGCCTTTAACGGTAGCAAGCAGAATCTTTTTCTGCACGGAGACCTTGTTGGGTTGCAATTTTTTCTCCTCCTCGATGAACGGCTGAAGCCACGCTACCGCTTTCTTCATGACCCTGGCCGATTTAATCACCTGGGGAAGGAACATCTTGCCTGATCCGAAGAGATCGCCTACTTTGTTCATCCCATCCATCAATGGCCCCTCGATGATATTCAACGGAGAGTTATATTGTGGCATCAGGTCGCGCACGTCATCCTCAATGAAATCGGTAATCCCTTTCACCATGGCATGTTCAATCCTCTTGTTGAGAGGGAGTTCTCTCCAGGCTTCAACTTTTTCCTGTTTTTCGTCTGTGCCCTTGATTGTCTCGGAAAATACAAGAAGACGCTCAGTTGCATCGGGTCGCCTGTTAAGTACGAGATCTTCTACATATTGAAGTAAATCAGCGGGTATTTCGTCATAAATCTGCAGCATGCCGGGATTGACGATTCCCATATCCAGGCCGGCTTTGATGGCATGGAACAGGAATACCGAATGGATGGCTTCCCGGATGACATTGTTTCCCCTAAAGGAGAAAGAGACGTTGGATATACCCCCGCTTACTTTGGCATAGGGAAGATGCTCTTTGATCCACGTTGTTGTTTTGAAAAAGTCGACGGCATAGTTGTTGTGTTCTTCCATCCCTGTACCGATTGTGAGGATATTGGGATCGAAGATGATATCTTCTGCAGGGAAATGGACCTCATCTACAAGGATGTGGTAGGCCCTTTCGCAGATGGCAATCCTTTTTTCGTATGTAGTAGCCTGGCCTTCTTCATCGAAAGCCATAACGACAACGGCAGCTCCATAATTCCTGATCTTCCGGGCATGAAGAATGAACGGTCCCTCCCCCTCTTTAAGGCTGATTGAATTGACGATAGACTTCCCCTGGATACTTTGCAACCCAGCCTCGATCACCTCCCATTTGGAAGAGTCGATCATGATAGGCAATCTCGAAATATCCGGTTCTGAAGCGATCAGGTTGAGGAACCTGACCATCTCTTTTTTTGCATCCAGCATGGCATCGTCCATGTTGATGTCGATGATCTGGGCTCCGCCTTCCACCATTTCGCGTGCAACGGAGAGCGCTTCATCGTATTTCCCGTCGCGGATCAGCCTGGCAAATTTAATCGAACCGGCCACGTTGCACCGTTCGCCAATGTTGACGAAGTTGGTGAGTTTGTCGATGGTGAGCGGTTCCAATCCACTCAGGCGCGTGGCCTTTTCCGGCTTCGATTTAATATGTGGCTTCGATTTCTCGGCCAGTTTGGCCAATTCGCGGATATGATCGGGCGTTGTGCCGCAACAGCCACCGATGATGTTTACCGTTTGGTTATTGGTGAACTCGGCTACTTCGTAGCTCATCATAAGCGGTGTTTCATCGTATTCCCCAAACTGGTTTGGCAATCCTGCATTGGGATGGACACTGACAAAATAAGGGGCTTTCCTGCTAAGCTCTTCCAGGTAGGGACGCATATCTTTGGCTCCGAATGAACAGTTTAATCCGATGGTAAGCAAGTCGATGTGGGAGACAGAATTGAGAAAGGCTTCGAGGGTCTGTCCGGAGAGTGTCCGGCCACTTTTGTCGGTGATGGTGCCCGAGATCATCACGGGAAGTTTCATCGCCCGTTCTTCAAAGATCTCGTTGATAGCGACCAGCGCAACTTTGCAATTCAATGTATCGAAAATGGTTTCCACCAGCAAAAGATCGACGCCCCCATCGAGCAGTCCCTCGACCTGTTCCCGGTAGGAAAACTTTAACTCCTCAAATGAGATGGCCCGGTAGCCGGGGTCGTTCACATCGGGCGACATGGAGCAGGTTTTGTTGGTTGGTCCGATGGAACCGGCCACGTACCTGGGCTTCACGGTAGTGGAAAACTGTTCGGCTGCTTCTACGGCAATTCTGGCTGCCTCCCTGTTTATTTCTCGGACAAAAGCTTGAGTGCCATAGTCGCTTTGTGAGATGGATGTTGCATTGAATGTATTGGTTTCGACGATATCGGCACCAGCCTCCAGGAAGGCAACGTGTATTTTGCGGATGGCATCCGGTTTGGTGAGGCAAAGCAAATCGTTGTTTCCTTTGAGCGAACCGGACCAATCTTTGAACCGATCTCCGCGAAAGTCGGCTTCCGAAAATTTGTACTGCTGGATCATTGTCCCCATGGCGCCGTCGAGTACGAGGACCCTTTCTTCCAATATTTTGCGTATATCTGGTTTTATCATGGATCAGTGGTCAAGTTGTATTAAAATTTCACAGGCTATTCGCACGCCGCCATTGACAGAAGCGTGCATCAGCAAATTTTATTTTAAAAGATATCTAATTCTTTTATTTTGATGGATAAATAACTGGGCAAAGGTATGAATTTTCTTGGCAACAAGGTAAATCTGACAGCTAAGGGGGGGCAGGGAGCTGTTGATCAGATAGAAATTTTTATTAATTTTCGAACTTTATTGGATGGCTTCTTCATTTTAAAAATTCAAAGACATTAAACGGCAAAAACATGGAAAAAACTACTTTTAACCGAAGAAATTTTCTGCTTTTAGGTGCAACTGCCTCACTTGGTTTGGCAGCCCAGGCTTTACCGCCACACAAAAACAAGGAAACAAAGAAAAAGAAGATTATCTACCGGACGCTCGGAAAAACCGGCATTGAAGTACCCATTGTCAGCATGGGTGTGATGCGGGCCGACAACCCTGCTATTCTGAAAGCAGCCTACGAATCGGGCATCCGCCATTTTGACACAGCCAGTGGCTACCAGGATGGACGGAATGAAGAGATGGTTGGCCAATATTTTAAAGATAAACCAAGGGAGGAAATAATCATTTCTACGAAGATACATCCTCCGAAGGAAGGGCTGTCAACCGATCAGTTTATTGAAAAATTCGATCAAAGTTTGAAAAGGTTGCAAATGAATTATGTCGATATTCTGTATCTACATGCAGCAACTGACAGGGCATATACCCTGGATCCAAGATACACGGAAGCCCTTAGAAGGATAAAAGAGAGCGGGAAAGCGAAATTTGTCGGGGTTACCACCCACTCCAACATGGCAGTGGTACTTAATGCCGCAGTTGACAGCAAGTTTTATGATGTTGTTCTCACCTCTTACAATTTCCGGTTAAAAGATGATACAGAATTGCAAAACGCACTTCAAAGAGCCAATGACGCCGGATTGGGGATTGTCGCGATGAAAAATATGGCGGGCGGTTATTTGGATAAAGAAAAGAAGAAACCGGTCAATTGCAAGGCGGCCTTAAAATGGGTATTGTCTAATCCATTGATCCATACTGCAATTCCGGGCCTTACCAATTTTGAAATGGTGAAAGAGAATTGGGAAGTTGCCCAAAACCATGATCTTGATGAAAAGGAAAAGGGGGATTTGCTGTTAGCTATGAACGAACCCGGTCTTTATTGCCACGGGTGCCTGAAATGTTCCGGGCAGTGTCCTAAAAATCTTCCGATACCGGATTTGATGCGTTCGTATATGTACAACTATGGTTACTCTTATCCAGCTAAGGCACAATCGACGGTGGCGCAATTGAACCTATCGCATAATCCCTGCGACGGATGCGTGGGAGATTGCAGTGTAGAGTGCCCCAACGGACTTAACGTAAGGGAACGTATTACCGATATTGCGCGGATTAAACTGGTCCCGACAAACTTCCTGGTATGAAACGAACTTGTTGTTTTCTAACATCCAAGAGGATGAAAATAATTTTCAGCAACATGGAGTTCCATACTACCTTTTAAAAACAAATTATTCATAGTATGAAAAAAATTCTTTTTTTATTTCTGCTATTTTTCTCATTAGGAGCATGGTCGCAGGAGGTTGTGTTTCCCAAACTTCCGGAGTGGAAAAGTGACGGTAAACCGCAGATATTCAACAAAGAAAATTTGTATGAGCACATTGACGGTGCCTCTGAATTTTACCTGAGCTACGGATTTGAGCAATTACAGGTAGCAAGCTGGAGCCAAAACGGGGTTGAGTTGACTATTGAAGTGTATGATCATGGAGATCCACTTCATGCTTATGGAATTTACAGCATTGAAAGATCACCTAAAGCAGAGGTCAAACCTGTTGGACTGGAAGGATATGGCGATGCCACAATTTTCAACTTCGTAACCGGAAAATTCTATGTAAAGATGAGCGGGATGCAATTGGAAAAGATTCCGGGATTTTCTTTGAAATCCCTGGCCGAAGAGTTCTCCAAAACCTTGTGTGCAAAACCGGAATATCCTAAAATTATTGAGCTTTTCCCAAAAGAAAACCAGGTACTTAATTCCTGTCAATATATTCCCACCGAATTTATGGGATTGGGATTTATGGGTTCAGCGGTAAGGGCAAAATATAATTTAAACGGGGAGGAGATTACTTTTTTCATTCTCGAGAGAGCGGACCGGAATGCGGTTGAGCAAATTATTTCGAAATATGCCGCTTATGCCGAAGCCAAAATCAAGAAACCTGCAGAGGGGGATTTTTTATTCAAGGATCCGTTCAATGGGACTGTCTGTTTAAGATGGAAAGGGAATTTCCTGATTGGCGCTTCCGGGTTCACCGATAAGAAAAAAGTGACGGGCTTGTTCGATCAGGTTGCTCAAAAACTATAAAAGAATTTTGGATCCGGTCCCCGAGCTTGTCGAAGGGTTCGATTTTGGAAGTGATCGAAATTCGGGCTTCTTTATCAACGGATTCCTGGTGTGTTGATGGGCATGGACCGTATCGGTTTGCATAGACTCATCAGGTTTTCACCTTTACATTTAAATGAAAAACAAACTATTACAAAATGGCCTGAGCTCCATCAAGGCCATTTTTTTTGATATGGATGGAGTGATTTATGATTCGATGGGACATCATTCTGTCGCATGGAACAAGGCTTTTGCTTTCCTCGGACTTGATTTTCCATTAGAGCAGGTCTACATGAACGAAGGACGCACGGGCTCTTCGACGGTTCAGATGTTTTTCCGGGAAAAGTTGGGACGGGAAGCTACCGCGGAGGAGATAGCCAGCATTTATGCCCAAAAAAGTAAAATCTTTGAATCGATGCCCAAACCGATTCCATTTGAGGGCATTGCCGGCCTGATGCGGCAGTTCAAAAGTGCGGGTGTGGCAATTTGGGTGGTGACAGGTTCTGCACAGGATCAATTGTTAGACGGTTTATGCCGCGACTTTTCGGGGCTGATCCTAAGAGAAAAGATTGTCTCGGCAAAGGATGTAAAGCAGGGGAAACCCAATCCTGAACCTTATCTTAAAGCGTTAAAAAGTTCCGGGTTCTCAGCCGGAGAGGTAGTTGTAATTGAAAATGCGCCGCTGGGTGTTCAATCGGCAAAAGCCGCCGGAATATTCACGGTAGGGATCAATACCGGGATACTGGACGATGAAATATTGTGGAATTCGGGAGCTGATGTGGTTGTGAAAGGGATCTCCCAACTGGGGAAATTCTTTTTTCCCCAAAAAGTGTAACAAAACAGATCTTTCTGAGTCTTATTAGCGTGGTTTTAGTATAAAACAAATTGAACAGCGCCTTAGTAACAAGGCCGTTTCCATACCTGGAAGCGGCCTTTGTTGTTAGGGAAGTAAATAAAAGCTATTTTTACACATCAACATAAAACATCTAAACAAATACGGTTATGACAAACAGAAGAGATTTTTTCAAGACTACCTCTTTATTGGTTGCTGGCAGCGTGATCGGCGCCAATATGGTTTCTGCCGCAATCCCGGCAGGTAAAAAGAAAAAAAAGAAAGTTGGCCTCCAACTTTATTCCCTGCGCGCTGATATGGCGAAAGATCCGGTTGCAACTTTAAAGAAAGCAGCTGAGATGGGTTATTATTCATTAGAAACCGCTTCATACGGTGATGGGAAAATTTATGGGATGTTGCCTGGCGAAATAAAAAAACGGGTCGATGATTTGGGAATGAAGCTAAGCAGTTGCCACGTTGGTGGTCCGAACTACACCAGGGAAACCCATGCCGAAGCCATGGAGTGGTGGAAAAAAGCCATCGAAGACCATATCAAAACTGGCATGAAATATATGATCAAACCCAGTATGCCGTTTCCGGACAAGCTGGATGTATTGAAACAGCACATGGATTATTTCAATGCAGTTGGTGAATTGACTGCTGCTGCCGGTATGCAGTTTGGCTTTCACAACCACAACAGGGAGTTTGGCAAGATCGAAGACAAAATAATCTATGACTTTATGATCCAGAACACAGATCCAAAGAAGGTCTGCTTCGAAATGGATGTTTACTGGGTGATGAAAGGCGGATATTCTCCGGTTGATTACATGAAAAAATACTCAGGCCGTTTCCCTCTTTTGCATATCAAAGACGAGAAAGAGATCGGAGAAAGCGGTTTACTCGATTTCAAAGCGATTTTCGAAACAGCCTATGCTATCGGCATGAAAGATTATTTCGTTGAAGTTGAACGCTACAATTTCGAACCACTTGTCAGCGTACAAAAGAGCTACGACTTTATGGCTGCCGCCGCATATGTGAAATGAAAAGGTTTGAAAGGGAGGTCGGTTTACCTGTCTCCCTTTCATCCTGTTTGGATGCAGTTTGCTGCGAAATATTGCGATTTGAGGGAACTGTAGGCCAAATGATCGGTTAGTCAGTAATTTCTCAAGGACTAAAACAATTAATGGGTCGTTCTAAATCAAACTAATATCCTTTTGTCGCTGACAACAGGGTATAAACTGAAGTTCTTGCCGTTATAAAAAGGATATTTCTCTTCTTGCCCCCAAAACAGAGATTGGAGGGTTGTTCCGGTATTTCAATCCTGGCAATATTTTCACCTTTGGCATTGTAAACAGAAACAAATTTGTTGGTGAGGTAAACATTTCCACGGTTATCAATCGTCATTCCGTCAGACCCTTCCGGTGCAAAAAAGGTTTTGTTGCTAAGCGTCCCGTCAGAATTGATGGTATATTTCCAGATTTTTCTATCATTGATATCGCTGACGTAGAGCATTTTACCATCAGGTGTCCCAATTAATCCGTTCGGCTGTTTGTAGTCGTCGATAACCCTGGTTACTTTGCCTTCGGGGCTCCGGTAATAGACTCCGCGGACACTTTGCACCTCTTTGTGTCCTGCCTCCCAGTAATCCCGGAAATAATAGGGATCGGAATAATAGATCCCTCCGGTTGGAGTGATCCACAGGTCATTGGGACCATTCAGATGTTTGTCGTCGAAATTTTCAGTCAGTATCCGGCTTTTTTTATCCATGGAGAAAGCCACCAGCCGGTTGTGAAGGTCGGCGCAGGCAACCAGCTCCCCTTGTTTGTTGAAGTAAGTTCCGTTTGACCTCTCACTGTGCTGGAGAAAAGTAGTGATGCCCCCATTTTCGCTCCAAACTTCAATCTTGTCGTTGGGCTGATCGGTAAAGAACACGCGGCCATCGGGGGCGACAGCCGGACCTTCGGTAAAGGAATAGCCACCCCCGGCCTTGGTCACTTTAGCGCCTTTGGCTACCGGATTCTGGTCAGGTTTGCGATCCCTTGAATTGCCGGACAAGGAGACCAATAAAAGAAATATTATCAGTAAGAGATTCTTCATGATCCTGGCTTTGCGTCTTTATTGAACTATGGTGAAGGTTCAAAACTACAAAACTATTTTTGATTTTTGAATGTATAGAATACGTTCAAATTTTAAACATGATGAATCATCCCGGTATTCATTTTCAAAGTGATTTGAACATCAATTGCGTTCTGATCAATTTGGGTTAAATTTGCCGGATAAATTGGCATTGATGACGGTACTTAAAGTAGAAGAGTTTATCACCAGGATGAAGGGACAGGTAGTCCTGGATATTCGTACCCCTGCTGAGTTTAGCGGAGGACATTTGCCAAACGCCCTCTCTTTCCCGCTTTTCAGCGATGAAGAACGGGCCGTTGTAGGCACCCTCTACAAGCAACAAGGACGTGATCAGGCCGTTATCAAAGGATTGGAACTGGTTGGACCGAAACTAAAAAAATTTGTGGTCCAGGCCCAAAAACACAAAGGCGCGCTTTACCTCTATTGCTGGCGGGGCGGCATGAGGAGCAACAGCATGGCCTGGTTGTTACAAACGGCCGGAAGGGAAGTTTATGTGCTCGAAGGTGGATATAAAGCCTACCGGAATCACGGTAGGGATCTTATCGCAAAAGGGTTGAAACTGATTATGCTCAGCGGTCCGACTGGTTCGGGCAAGACCGAAATTTTGCACCATTTAGCTGGAATGGGCCATCAGGTTTTGGACCTGGAAGGATTGGCCAACCACCGGGGATCGAGTTTTGGCGGGATAGGCCAACCACCTCAGCCCGGTACCGAGCAGTTTACCAATTTGATCATTGAAAAGATATTGGATTTCGATCTTTCCCGGCCTATCTGGGTGGAAGGGGAAAGCCAGAACATCGGGAAAGTATTTATCCTTGATGAGCTTTTCTCCCAGATGAACCGTTGTCCTACCATCCGCATCGATCCGCCCAAAGCAGAGCGCACCGAAAGGTTGGTGCGCGATTACGCCTGCTTCCCGGCTGATCAATTACGGTTTAGTATTGAAAAAATCAGCAAAAGATTGGGGGGAAAAGATACCAAAGATACCTTAGATGCCCTGGATGCCGGGGATTATCATAAAGTCGTTGATATTACGCTGGCTTATTACGATAAAACCTACGACCACAGTATGGCGCGCAGGGAGACTAAGATGATCCCTTTCGTTCCGACCTCCTACACCCCGGTGCAGGTTGCAAGGGAGATAGCGGAATTTTCGGATCAGAATATCAGGTTTGAGTAGGGAAGAGATGGATGGAAATAAGTTGAAATAAGTTGAAATAGGGATTAAATTTTAGTGAATGCAAGTAGTAGATGGGAAAGGGTTGCTTTGTCCGCAGCCGTTGATTTTGACCAGAAAGGCGTTAAAAAAGTGTTTGCCCGGGGAGACATTGAAAATTGAATGTGATAACCGGACGGCCTATCAGAATATTTTGACCTATCTGAACGATCAGTCGCTGGCCCCACAGGGAACAGAAGCCGGGGGGATCTTTCATATTGAGGTGATTAACGAAGCGGCTCAATCGGGCGAAAAGACTGCTCCGGGAAACATTGATCCGGGAGTTTGTTCTTCGGCTTATGTGGTAGTTGTGAATAGCGACAAGATGGGAGAGGGTGATCCTCAACTGGGAACCATCCTGATGAAGGGGTTTCTGAATGCGTTGCATGAGCAACCAGTTTTGCCTACGCATCTGATTTTTTACAACTCCGGAGTTAAATTAACTACCGTGGATTCGGGGGTAAGCAGCTCGCTAAAAGCCCTTGAAGAGAGCGGTGTTGAAATTATGATCTGCGGAACCTGCGTTGATTTTTACCGTATCAAAGAAGAGCTTGCGGTTGGAAAGATCTCCAACATGTTCACGATAACAGAAACGATGGCAAAGACGGGGCATGTTATTCAACCATAGATAAAAAGGTTTGAAATGTTTGAAAAGTTTTTTTAGTTTGGAATGTCAAATCCATCCTTGGGTCACTCAACCCTTCGACAGGCTCAGGGGCCGAAAACCCTTCAAACTTTATAAACATTTTAACCCTTTCCTTCGACAGGCTCAGGAACCGAAGACATTTTAAACATCATAAACCCTTCCCTTCGACAGGCTCAGGGACCGAAAACATTATAAACATTTTAAACCCTTCAAACAATTTAAACTTTTCAAATGAACCTCTATTTTGACAATTGCGCAACCAGTTTTCCCAAACCTTCAGCGGTAGCGGAGGCAATGAGTAAACACTTGAACGAAATCGGGGGTACTTATGGACGCTCTGCTTATCCACGGATATTGCAGTCGAGCCGGCTGGTTGAGGAGTGTCGCGATCAATTGGCCGCGAAGATGGGGACCTCCGAGGCCGGAAAGATCGTATTTACTGCCAACGCCACCACGGCGCTGAACCTGATGATCCAGGGAATCTGCAAAAAGGGAGGCCACGTCCTGACGTCGGCCATGGAGCACAATGCGATAGCCCGGCCGCTGGAGCACCTTCGTCAGCAGGGATTGATTGAGTGGGAGTTGTTGGAAAGCGCTCCCGATGGCCGGATCCTGATTGAAAAGATTGCTTCCAAAATACGTCCCAATACGATACTGGTGGCGGTATGCCACATGAGCAATGTCAACGGCATGGCGCAATCGCCGGGCGAAATTAAAAAGGCAATAGGGGAGATTCCGTTGCTGATTGATGCCAGCCAGTCGCTGGGGCAACATCCGGTTGAGGTAGATCAGTGGGGAGTTGATTTTCTGGCTTTCACCGGGCACAAATCCCTGTTAGGTCCTACCGGAACCGGAGGCGCCTTTCTACGGTATCCTGAAATGGTGGAGCCACTGCTGTTCGGTGGCACCGGCAGCGGGTCAGACTCGCTCTCGATGCCGGCTTTTGCCCCCGATCGTTTTGAGGCTGGAACGCCCAATATCACCGGTATCCACGGATTGAACGCTGCGCTCAAAAACAGGCCGGAACCCCAGCATTCAAGGGCTGATTTTCTTGATTTGCTGAAAGATGTCAAGCAAGACGCGCATTACCAGGTCCGTTGTGCGGAGGATCTGACCAACCAGGGAAAATTGTTTTCGGTCGTGCATCATTCTTTGAGCGGATCCGCCCTGGCGCAGCGATTTTACGAAGAATACGGAATTGAATGCCGGGCCGGGCTTCATTGCGCCCCGCTTGCCCATCGTCACCTGGGTTCGTTCCCTAACGGGGATTGCCGTTTTTCCTTGTCTCCTTACCACACGCCCGAAGAGTTGAACTATCTGGCCAAAGCCATCCATGATGTCGGGAAATAAGGTGATAGTCCTGTTCCAGAATATCCGCCAAGTGATTTTGGCGGAGCAGTGGTGTGTTGATAACAAGCTTCCTGTTAAAGTGATCCCTGTGCCGAAGCCCCATTCGACAGAGTGCGGGATGTGCCTCGAGATCAACAAAGAGGAGTTGGAGAGGATGGAAATGTTTGCGAGAGAGAACGGTTTTACAGCGAGGATTATTCATTAGATTACACAAATAACCCCCTCAACCACGAATTACACGAATTACACGAATTTAGAAGAAAATAGGTGAATCTGTAACGGCTGTCGGTAACGCGAAATACATTTGACGCAAAGAAATGACCATTTCACATGACGCTATGTCAGTTTTTGATTGAGAAATGTGGATTGGCAGTAAAGAAATGCCCATTGTCGACAGAGAATGGGCGGTTGCACGCGAAGAAATGTCAGTTTTCAGTAAAGCAGTGAACATGTGCGGTAAAGAAATGGAGATAGTAACCAAAGCAGCAAACAATAAGGGGTCGACCCCTTTAAAATCAGGGTTATTAAGTTGCTCCCATAGACCTAAAAATTCTATGGTTGTTTTAGAGCGCATCCAGTTTTTTAAAAAAAGAATTGGAATGGAGTTGGTGTTGACCAGGCTGGAGGAAATTTGAAATGTGCCTAATGCAATCTGATCCAACAACTTCCCCAGATTTTAAAGTGGTCAAATTCGGCCACTTTGAATACAGGCGGGTCTGTTGTTTGGTTTTAATTCAGGGGCAAAGGTATATAATTTGGCCACAGCAGCCTGGATGCACTGAATTATCATTGAGCCAATTAATTAATTTCTTACATTTGTTCTATGTCAAAACAGGAGATTCAAAATATTATTATCAGTTGTCTCAAGGATTACCATCCGGCATATGTGGGACTATTCGGATCGTTTGTTAGAAGCGATGGGTCTGCAGGCAGTGATATTGATATTTTGGTACGGTTCAATGAGGGTTATTCATTGCTGCAGTTGGTAAGGATCGAAAATGAATTATCTGACAAATTAGGTATCAAAGTTGATTTGGTGACCGAAGGCTCTCTGAAGAATGAACGAGTAAAGCACAGTATTAATCAGGATTTAAGGATTATTTACCAGGCATGAAAGACGATATCGCTTATATTGAGCATATTCTTTTATCCATCTCAAAAATTGATGCTTTTACAGTAAGTATGACCCGATCTGATTTTGAACAAAATGAGATGGTTCAAGATGCTGTCATTCGAAATATTGAGATTATCGGAGAGGTTTCTAAACGTGTATCAAATGATCTTAAGACTACTTATTTCGATGTACCCTGGAGAGAAATGGCAGGAATGCGTGATAAGTTGATCCATGATTATATGGGAGTTGACGTTGATGTCGTATGGAAGACGATTAAAGTTGATATACCTCAGCTATTGGTTTTGTTGAAGAGGATCGATCTGTAATTCACCTTGAGCGGTTGGGCGGCTTCATCACACCTACTTGCCACTATTTAGTTGCGCCACAACGAGAACGCGGCAACGCAAATTGATTTCTTCCAAGCATTACTAATTGCAAATCTGCACCAGTCGGCGAATTGATTAAAAATTTGTAAATCCATTTTTTTATCGTTTCCTTTGATATTATAACCATAAATTTAATTCAACTTAAATAAACACAACCGGATGAAAGGCACGAACAAATCATTAAATTTCTGTTTGTCAAGATGTTTATGCCTTATGCGAGTTACACCTAAGTCACAAATAAACGCAACCGGTTACGTTTATTGAATTGATTGATTACAAGCTTAAAAGAAACTCAGGCAATGAGAAAGAATTTAATAAGTATGGAAGTAACAGAAAACGACTTAAAGGCAATTTTCGATTCTTTTATGGAACTTGAAAATGAACTAAAAATTGAAACCAAAAAGATTTTTGAAAATGAATCAAATAAAGGACAATTATTCAAATCAAGTCATTTCATTTTTTCAGTCGTAAACAGAGCAGTTGCTTTGAATCGTGGATTTTTACAGCTAACCAATTTGAATAATTATCTGGCGGCCATTTCATTAATAAGATTACAAGTTGATAACTGTCTTAGACTTTATGCAATGAGCCTCGTTGATAATCCGAGTAGCTTCTATGATAGCGTTTTAGAGGGTATTGAGATTGGAAATTTATGTGACAGAGATGGGAAAAAAATGACAGATAATCACCTTGCAACAAAAATTGATACAATATTTCCAGAATTCAAAAAATTATATAAAAACACCTGTGGTTTTATTCATTTTTCCCACGAACACCTGTACTTCAATAATAAAGTAAAAGATTTAACTGATGATTCCTTTATCTTAAGTACTTCAATTGGAGACATTGACAAACTTGAAATTTATGAGAAAGTGGATTATTCATTTAATATGTTAATGGCAGGAAAGAGTTTATATAAATTGATTAAGGAGTATCGGATTACAATGCAAAAATATTTGACTGAAAATGATTAAAAAAGCCAGCACACAACAAAAACGATATTTCAATAGCGGTTACGGTGGTATGCGAGCCGCGGTTCGCCACACAAACATTTGTGGTACGCGGACAGGACACCGCCCGCAACTATGCCATTGCATTTAGTTTCAAATGTTCTATTCCCAACCTTATGCCATCACCACCAATATCAACCATAAATAACCCCAAATCAGATAAATGAAATTAGATCTACTCAAACCTGCAAAATCCTTAAACAAGGCCTACTTTAAGCAATCGCTTAAACGCGAGCAGATAGAGCTTTTCAAATCTGAACTGCAAAAGACCTTT
>JAMDDG010000179.1 GCA_023488865.1 Bacteroidota bacterium
AAAGAAATATTGTTTCCAATAACGCACGTTCCATCTTTAAATGATTCTATGTCTATGGGATGCCGTCTTACTTAAGACACTGAACCTCCAAAATTGTAAATGAATTCGGTTTCAGGGCCGGACGTTTTTTTGAACCAGGATCAAATGCAGTGCCGTCACAACGGTCCCCAATAGGAAGCTGGGCAATTATTTTTCCGGTTTCTGCATCCGAAACTACCATTAATTTGTTGCTGCAAACCGAGAACAGCCGGTGATTAACATTATCTAAAGCAAGTCCGCTGGGTTCTTCACCGGGAGCAATTGACCAACTTTTTTCCACTTTTAAAGTAGTGGCATTGCCGTGTGAAACAAATAATCGTCCACCTGTTTCATCCACTGAAAGATAATCCCAGCCGCCATCTCCGGGCAGACGGATCTTGTTAACAATCTTATAAGCCGAAGTTGATGTTTGGGCAGCCAAACAAAAAACCATCCCAAAAATCAGTATTGCAATACTGGTGAATCTCAGTCTCATAACTTGAAAGATTAAATGGTTGTAATAAATTTCTGATGAATGCAAATAAGCAACGAAGTTACCATTATTTTTAATCGCTTTAGGTTTTTTACCATTCCTTTTGCTGCTTTCCTGAATTTCAGCTTTTGAATAAGCTTGCTCGTCTCCATTTTATTGTTGTGCAAATCGCTAAATTTAATATTGCCTTCCGGTCAATTCCTGTTATTTTTACAAAAAAATAATCAAATGAGAACTTTTAAAGCTACTCTTTTACTCCTTATTACAGTCTTACTTTTGTCGGTTGAGATTCCTGCAAAAAGCCAGCAAGCCAAAAAGAATTTTGTTCCCGGAACGCCCAAACTGAGTTCCGGCCTGATGACCCCCGAAGTACTCTGGTCATTCGGGCGGGTAGGATCTGTACAGGTTTCGCCGGATGGCAAAAAAGTTTTGTACGACGTGACTTATTTCAATATCCCCGAAAACAAATCCTACCGGGACCTCTATTTGGTACCTGTAGAGGGTGGAACGAGTATTCGTATCACCGATACGCCTGAAAAAGAGGCAGAAGCTGCCTGGCGCCCCGACGGGAAAAAAATAGGCTATATCTCAACTGCCTCCGGAGAACCTCAACTTTGGGAAATCAATCCGGATGGTTCTTCGCCCAAACAGATTTCGAAAGTTAAAAATGGCATCTCCAGTTTTAAATATGCCCCTGATATGAAGCATGTCTTTTACATCGGCACAGTAAAAATAGACAAGGATGTGCACGACAAATACCCTGATCTGCCATTAGCCAATGCACGCCTGTACGACGACATCCTGTACCGCCACTGGGACACCTGGAGCGATGGGACTTATCAGCATGTTTTTGTGGCAACCTACGGCGGGACGGGCTTGTCTGACGACATTGACCTTCTGAAGGACGAACGATTTGACACGCCAATGAAACCTTTTGGTGGCATCGAACAAATCGCTTGGAGCGCGGATGGCAAAAGTGTGACTTATACCTGCAAGAAGAAAGCAGGAAAAGATTACGCACTTTCTACCAATTCTGACATTTACCTGTTCGACCTTGAAACCGGTACTACCAAAAACCTTACGGAGGGGATGATGGGGTATGATCAAAATCCGTCATTCTCGCCAGATGGTAAAAAAATCGCCTGGGAGAGCATGTCCCGCGATGGCTACGAGGCCGACAAGGTGAGGCTCTTTATCGCGGATCTGGCAACCGGGAAAAAAGAAGATTATTCTGCGGACTTCGATCAGAATGTGCAAAACCTGGCATGGTCCAATGATAGCAAAACACTCTGGTTTATTTCTGATATTAAGGCAACTGACGAGATTTTCAAACTGGATCTTGCCTCAAAAAAAATTACCAGGATCACCGACGGAGTCCACAATTACCAAAGTGTAAATCCGGCAGGCGATAAACTGGTCGCCTCTAAAGTTTCCATGTCACAACCTGCCGAGCTCTATCTGGTGGATCCTAAAACTGGACGCGATAAGCCACTAACCTTTGTTAACAAGGGGATCATGGATCAATTGGCAATCGGTAAAGTTGAGAGCCGCTGGATTACAACTACCGACAACCAAAAAATGCGTGCCTGGATAATCTACCCTCCTCATTTTGATCCAAAGAAAAAATATCCGGCTTTGCTTTACTGCGAAGGCGGGCCTCAAAGTACCGTTAGTCAGTTCTGGTCCTACCGATGGAATTTCCAGATCATGGCTGCCAATGGCTACATCATTATTGCCCCCAATCGACGCGGTTTGCCCGGATTTGGGCAAGCGTGGAACGAGGAGATCTCCGGCGACTATGGGGGCCAAAATATGAAAGACTACCTGACAGCCATCGATACCTTGGCCGCTGAACCGTATGTCGACAAAAACAGATTGGGTGCGGTAGGTGCAAGCTATGGCGGCTATTCGATCTACTATCTGGCCGGAATCCACCAGGGAAGATTTAAAACTTTTATCTCCCACAGCGGCATATTCAATATGGAAGCCATGTATTCCACCACGGATGAGATGTGGTTTGTCAACTGGGACAATGGCGGTTCCTATTGGGATGCTAAAAATGCGGTCGCGCAGAATACTTATAAAAATTTCTCCCCGCATAAACTGGTACAGAACTGGGACACCCCCATGCTGGTGATCCACGGTGAACGGGATTACCGAATTCCTTATACCCAGGGGTTGGGCGCATTCAATTCTGCCCGACTTAAAAACATACCCGCCGAGTTGTTACTCTTCCCCGATGAGAACCACTGGATACTTCAGGCCCAGAACGGTATTCTGTGGCAAAGGGTATTTTTCGATTGGTTAAACCGTTGGTTGAAATAATTTTTTAATTAAAT
>JAMDDG010000331.1 GCA_023488865.1 Bacteroidota bacterium
GCCAACTGGAAGAAATTCTCCTGTACGGCCTCTATCCGGAAGTTTACACAGCCCCTGGCAAACAAAAAATAAGTTTGTTGGGCGAAATTTGCGAATCCTACCTGTTTAAGGATGTCTTTCAACTGACCACAGTTAAGTATACCGTCAAAATCAGGGATTTGTTGCGTTTACTGGCATATCAGGTTGGACAATTGGTTTCGGTCAACGAACTGTCCCAACAATTGTCGATTAACCGCGAAACCGTTGAACGCTACATCGATTTGCTCGAAAAAACATTTGTGATCTTCCGGTTACCGGCCTACAGCCGCAATTTGCGCAAAGAAGTTGCCAAAATGGACAAAATCTATTTCTACGATACGGGAATACGCAATTACTTAATTGACAACCACAAACCCCTTGATTACCGCACAGACACCGGAAATCTTTGGGAAAACTTTGTAATTGCCGAACGACGCAAGCAATTGCTATACCTCCGCAAGAAAGTCCAAACCTATTTTTGGCGCACCTACACCGGCGCCGAAATCGATTATGTGGAAGAAGGCGAAGATGGATTGACGGGGTTTGAAATAAAGATCTCAAAGGATAAAGTGAAATCTCCCAAATTATGGCTGGATGAATACAAGGGAGGATTTCAATTAATCAACCGGAAAAACTACCTCGATTGGTTGTTGGAAGGGATGCGGTGATAAAGTCTATTCATCTTAAAAACCTATGGATTAACTGTCTATCCCAACAAAAGGAAGGAAATTTTGATTATTGATTACCTTTACCGTTGAATTTAAATAGGTTTCCCTAAAAATAGACGGAACTATGAATCTTTTATCAGCACTCCATTTAATTTCGTAACCGGAAAGAATACCACCTGACTCTTCGAGGTAATCAATTTCCTGCTGCTGTTGTGTCCTCCAAAACCAATTATTTGAATATAAGCCTTGGTAGTGCAGGTACTTTCTACGTTCGGCAATTAAAAAGTTCTCCCAAAGAGGCCCAATGTCATCCCGATATTCAAACGTATTCAGATTATTGATCAGAATGTTGCGTATCCCGGTATCATAGAAATAGATCTTTCGGCTGGTGCTTATCTCTTTGCGCAAATTGCGATTGAATGGTTGAAGCCTGAAAATGACAAATGCTTTCTCCAATAAATCGAGATAGGTGTTAATCGTATTTTTATCTACCTGAAGCATATTGGCCAGTTCGTTGTACGACACCAGATTACCAATCTGGAAGGCCAGTGCTCTGAGTAATTTTTCGAGCAACTCCGGTTTTCTGATCCCATTGTAGACCAACAAATCTTTAAACAAGTAGCTGCCTGCAATTTGTCTTAGAACCTCACTTTCACTGCCGGTATTGGTAATTACTTCGGGATACATGCCAAATACGATGCGGTGTTCCAGTTGCTGCATGGCGGTAACATAACCTTCGTGTTCATAGAACTCCTGCCAACTGATCGGGTAAAGCATATATTCCCACTTTCTGCCGGTTAAAGGCTCATTGATAGTACTTGAAACCTCCAACGCAGACGATCCGCTTACCAGGAGAATGACCTCCTTCACTTCGTCCACTATCAACTTCAATGTAATACCAATATTTTTAACCCTCTGCGCTTCATCGACAAACACTACTTTATGAGATCCAATTAACAGTCTAAGCTGAGAAATATTGATATCCTGCAGTTGGTCTCGTACAAAAGGATCATCACAATTCAGGATAAGACTCTTTTCAAGTTTTGAAACAATCTTTTTTAACAATGTTGTTTTCCCGGTTTGACGGGGGCCTAATAGAATAATTGCCTTTCCTGAATTCAGTTTCTTCTCAATTATTGACTCTAATTTACGCTCAATCATGATAAAAAAGAATTTCTATTCACCAAATATATATAAATTTAGTGAATATATTCACCAAATTTATATATATTTTGGGAGTAGAATAAATTTATTACATTTAAACTTCTATATCTACAACAAAATCGCCTCATGTTAACCGGTAATTATCAGCTACTTTACAACCAACTGGTATCCTTTGTGGACCGCAATCGTATTTTCCACGATCCTTTGCACACGTTGGCTTTTGGTACCGATGCCAGTTTTTACCGGTTAATTCCGAAAATGGTGATCAAGGCCAAGAATGAGCAGGAAGTATCCTTTATTCTGGAAGAATCGTCCAAACTGAATATCCCGGTTACGTTTCGGGCAGCGGGCACAAGCCTTTCGGGACAAGCCATCACCGATTCGCTGCTGCTAATTGCGGGAAACCACTGGAAAAAAGCGGTTATTGAAGAGGATGGCAATGCCGTTAGGTTGCAGCCGGGCCTCACGGGCAAGGAAGCCAACCTGCTTTTAGCCAAATATGGCCGGAAGATCGGGCCTGACCCTGCCTCTATCGATGCAGCCATGATCGGCGGGATTGCCGCCAACAATGCCAGCGGAATGTGCTGCGGTATAGCTGAAAATTCCTACCAGACCCTGTTAAGCATGCGGGTGGTACTGGCAGATGGGACCCTGCTGGATACCGGTAACCCGAAAAGCTGTGCAGAATTCAGGCAATCTCATACCAGCTTACTCAACCAGATCGCCATTCTGCATGAGTCAGTTGCCGATAACAAAGCGCTTGCAGACCGGATCCGGCACAAATACCGGATGAAAAACACTACCGGATACAGCCTCAACGCCCTCGTCGATTATTCAGATCCCATTGATATACTGCAGCATCTGATGATCGGATCAGAAGGAACGCTGGGATTTATCTCCGAAATAAAGTACCGGACAGTCACGGAAGAACCCTGCAAAGCCAGTTCGTTGATGCTCTTTCCGGCAGTGTTTTTCATCCGGTATTTGTGCCG
>JAMDDG010000186.1 GCA_023488865.1 Bacteroidota bacterium
CAAAGGAGGAGTTGGAATCAAAATTAACGATCTGGATGTGAGAGCCAAAGCCAATTACTTTGTCGCGAATCTCCTTCTTAAATCCGGTTACGACAGCCATCGATAAGATCATCATCATCACTCCGAAGGCAATCCCAAACAAGGCAAAAGAGATGATCGAACGCGAAAACTTCTTCTTGTTTTCACGATCGGCAAAGATCCTTCTGGCAATGAAAAGTTCGAGGTTCAGTTTTGTCACGATGCCTTGTTTGGCGTAAAAGTAACCAAAATATTCGGTGTCGGGTCACTCCTTTTTTGTACTTTTGAGCAGGCATTCAATGTCGGTTGAAAGATTTCAGGATGCACCTTGTCGAAATTTTCATTACTGACTTGAGATTGCTTCCCTGCGTTCGCAATGACAAATCAAAATCAAGGCGTAGAGGTGAAAGTAGAGAAGGATGGCGGATGCATCAGTATAAGAAATAAGATGAATAGCTACCCGCCATCCTTCTCTACTTTCACCTCTATATCAGCAACATATAGTCATTGCGACCACTGCCTGTCCCGATGAAAATCGGGAAGGAACGAAGTGGGAAGCAATCTGTGAGTCTTGCGTAAATTTTTCTTATCAAAACAACATTGATTCATTTTAAGATGCAGGTAAGAGCCAAAAAAGGTCTGGGACAACATTTTCTTCGCGATCACCGGATTGCCTCGGATATCGTTGATGCGCTGGCCATGGGCGATCGCACCAAAGTGTTGGAAGTTGGTCCGGGCATGGGCGTTCTTACCCGGTTTCTGTTGGAAAAAAAGAGCTTTGAAACAACGGTTGTTGAAATTGACAGGGAATCAGTTAGTTACCTCAAAAGCAACATTCCTGAACTGGAAGATCGTATCATTGAGGGCGATTTTTTGCAGATGGATTTGAGGAAACAGTTCACCACAGAACCTTTTTCCTTGATCGGAAACTTCCCGTACAACATCTCTTCGCAGATTTTATTCAAAGTTTTAGACAACCGCAACCTGATTCCCGAAGTCGTAGGCATGTTGCAAAAAGAGGTGGCAGAGCGGATTTGCACGGGTCCTGGTAGTAAAACCTACGGGATATTGAGTGTTTTGCTTCAGGCCTGGTATAAGGTTGAATATCTCTTTACGGTAAATGAAGAGGTATTCGATCCGCCACCCAAAGTAAAGTCTGCAGTCATACGGCTCTCTGCCAATGGGAGAACTGAGCTGGGTTGCAACGAGAAGCTCTTTAAATCAGTCGTAAAGCAGGCCTTCAACCAGCGCCGCAAAATGTTGCGCAACAGCATTAAAAGCTTTACGCCCCGTTACGACGAACTGGATGCCCACACTTTAACTCGTCGCCCCGAACAACTCTCGGTAGAAGAGTTTATTAGACTGACGAATGAGATTGAGAAACTGTTATGAGATATGAGATATGAGATATGAGAGATAAGACATGAGATAAAACTGGCACTGGAAGAATAAAATATCTCTGATCTCTTATCTCTTATCTCTCATATCTCTTCTAAACACTGTTCATCGCCGTAACCGGATCAAGTTTCGCGGCCGAACGGGCAGGCACCAAACCGGCAATAAGTCCAATTGTAATACTGATAATCAGTCCGGTAGCAATATTTCCGGCCGTCAGCACAAATTCAAAATCAAAACTTTTCATGGCAATATACGTGCCGATATAGATCAGGAACAAACCGATAAGGCCGCCAATCAGTGAAAGGATGGTCGCTTCGAAGAGAAATTCGAGCAGGATAAAACGGTTTTTGGCCCCCATCGCTTTTTGAATCCCGATAATTTTGGTCCTCTCCTTCACTGATACAAACATAATGTTGGCAATGCCAAATCCGCCTACCAGGATGGAGAACCCACCGATGATCCATCCAGCCAAATTTAATACCTTGAAGATGCCATCCAGCCGACCCGATATCAAACTGACCTCGTTCAGGGCAAAATCATTTTCGGCTGCCGGTTTAAGCCTCCGGATGGAACGCATGATCCCTTCCAGTTCTTCCAACATACGGGCAGCGGGTACTTCATTCTTTCCTTTGATAATGATACTTTGCTGAATGTCCATTTTGGGGTCAACCATCCGGCTGGCAAACTTGACCGGAAGAAGTACCCTCTTGTCCATGCTGGTGCCAAACATATCTTCCCCCATCTTTTCAAAAACGCCGACAATAAAAACAGTAAATCCTTGTATTTTAACACTTCTCCCTACCGGAGAACTCCCCGGGAAAAGCTGTGCGGCCAATTCGGAGCCCATCATGCCCAGACTGCTGTTCCCGTCCAGTTCATCATCCGATAGTGGTCTTCCCATTGCGATCTTCAATCCCCACGTTTCGATCAATCCGGCAGAGCTGGCAATAACCGTCACATTTTCAGCTTTGTTGTGACCGGACTGGATAGTCCTGTTAAATCCAAAATTATAAACCACGTTCTGGGCCAGATTGGATCTTCTTCTTATTTCTTCGGCTTCAAGCAGTTTGGGGACAGGGCGGTTCAGGTATTTCCACCAGGGGTAATCGGTTTCACCGGGTGGCGGGGCCCAGGGCCATTTTTGGACATAGACTACATTGCTCCCCAGTTTTTCCATGCTGTTTCTGATGGTACGCTCCAGGGAATCAATAACGGTAAAAACGGAAATAATGCAAAATATACCAATTGTAATTCCCAAAAGTGAAAGAAAAGTCCGAAGAGGATTTACAACCAAGGAGTTGTAAGCAAAACGAAAACTTTCCAGAAACAGCCTTATAAATAACATACTGGTGGTTGATTTCACCCGAAAGTTAAAACATTTTTTATTACTTTTGTCACGAAATTTTAACGGTTTAAAAATGA
>JAMDDG010000055.1 GCA_023488865.1 Bacteroidota bacterium
ATCCCGGAGAACAGGCTTACCTCTACAATATTGACCGGGCAGCCAATCCCCAAACCCCTCAAGTACTTGCTTCGGCATCAAGGATTTATAACGAGAAGATCAGCAAAGGAGGATACTCGTTTATAGCCAAAAGTCCAATCAATACGACCAATGTGATGCGGGTACTACTTCCTGTTGCCCCTAAAAAACCCACTATTGCCGATGCAAGCGGAAAAAATTTGAGCGATTTTCAGTATATTTGGGATGCTGTAAGTAAAACCTGTTTCCTTAGTTTTGAAAACAATCCGGATGGAATTACAGTGACCTTTCAATGGTAAATTTTAAACCCTGTATCGATGACAAAAAATGTTTTAACACGGACGATTATTGGTCTTATTTTTCTGCTCCTGGCAGGAATGGCCACGGGTTTCGCCAAGAAACCTGCTGTCAAAGCCTTCGAAATTAACGAGATAAAAACATTGCCCTTCCTGACTGAGAAGGGCAATGTGGATTACCAACCACTTCAACTTAAGGCAAAAGGACTGGTTGATTCCTGCACCGTAGTTATCACCGTGGAGGGAAATGATCCTTACTCTTTTACGCTGAAAAAGGGGGATAACAAAGTGGAAATTCCTGTTAAGGCTGTCGCCGCAGAAAAAAATGTGCAAGTCAGCATCGAATCGAAAGGGATGCAACCGTTTCAGCAGGCAATTACCCTGAAACCTGTTAAAAAGCTGATTTGCTACCTGTTACCTCATTCGCATACTGATATCGGTTATACCGAGATCCAGACTGCCGTGGAAGACAAACAGGTTCAAAACTTAGTGAAAGGAATGGAGATCGCCAAAAGAACGGCCAATTATCCCGAAGGCGCCAGGTTCATTTGGAACGTAGAAGTAGGTTGGGCTGCAGATCTCTACCTGAACCGCATGAATGAAAGTCAACGGAATGAATTTATTGAAGCAGTTAAAAACCATCAGGTTGCACTCAACGGGATGTATTTAAACGTTTTAACTGGCCTTTGCCGTCCCGAAGAGCTGTCACGGCTCTTCAAATTCTCCACCGAAATTGCCAAAAAGTGTAATGTTACCATCGATGCAGCCATGACCAGCGACATCCCCGGACAAATCTGGGGAACCGTTACCGCCATGTCACAGGCAGGAATCAAATATTTTTCTACGGCGCCCAATTACTTCGACCGGATCGGGGATATTCTGGTTCAATGGGAGAATAAACCTTTTTACTGGGTTTCACCTTCCGGGAAAGAGAAAGTCCTGGTTTGGGTACCTCTGAAAGGATATGCGCTTTCGCACATGATCAAAAAACTTTCGCCTGAATTTGTGTCTAACTATATGACACAATTGGATACCATGCGATATCCTTATGATATTTCCTACCTCCGGTGGAGCGGGCATGGCGACAATGCCGAACCCGATCCACAGATAAGTGAGTTTATCAAAGACTGGAGTTCCCGTTATACTTGGCCAAAGTTTATCATCTCCTCCACCAGCGATGCATTTGCTACCTTCGAAAAAAAATACAGTAAACAAATTCCATTGATTAAAGGTGACTGGACTCCCTACTGGGAAGACGGCGCCGGTTCATCCGCACTTGAAACCTCCATGAACAGGGCCAGTTCCGACCGCTTGTCTCAAGCAGAAGCGCTCTGGTCAATGAAGGATCCGGCCAGCTATCCTGCACAGGATTTTGAAGCAGCCTGGAAGAAAGTATTGCTTTACTCCGAACATACCTGGGGCGCCTGGTGCAGCGTTTCCGATCCCGAAAACCAGAAGACCAAAGAGCAGTGGGCAATCAAGCAATCTTATGCGCTGGATGCAGACAAATTTTCGAGACAATTGCTCGCTAAATCCTTGGCCATAAACGAAACCGGCCCATCCTCCAAAAATATTGAGGTGATCAATACCAATGGATGGGAACGCTCGGAAGTCATCACTGTGCCGGCATCCCTATCCGGAGCAGGGGATAAAGTGAAGGATTCCGATGGCAAGCCTGTTCTTTCGCAGCGCCTTTCAAACGGCAATCTTGCCATTTGGGTAAAAGCTGTTCCCTCATTTTCAAGCCGGCAATACAAAATTTTGAAAGGGAAAGCCTACCGTGAAAACCCCATAAAAACAGAGGGCAATACTCTGGACAATGGACTGGTTTCCGTTAAACTCAATCCGCGAAATGGAAGTATCCGGGAGTTAATAACCTCCGGTAATAAAAGCCTGAATTTTGTGGATGCGGCTTCCGGGTACGGATTGAACGACTATGCCTTCCTGGACTCCGTCAAAATGAACAACATCCTCAGGGCGAGCAACGTTAAAATCACCGTAAAAGAGCACGGACCGCTGGTTGCTTCATTGCTGATCGAATCGGACGCCGCCGGTTGCAACAAGTTAACCAGGGAAGTGCGCCTGACCGCCGGAAGCGAAAATGTAGAACTGATTAATACGGTCGATAAAAAGAGGGCCCAAATCAGCAAAAAACCAGGCGACCATACTTTTGCACAAAAAGGGGGCAAAGAAAGCGTCAATTTTGCCTTCCCTTTTAACGTTCAAAAGGGTGCCATTCATCTGGATGTAGCATACGGCGTGATGGAACCTGAGAAGGACCAAATCGCCAGCGCCTGCAAGAACTGGCTTACCATCAACCGCTGGGCCGATGTTTCCAATCAGGAGAGCGGCATCGCATTGATATCAATGGATGCACCACTCATCGAAGTAGGCGGAATTACCGCTGTCATGCTGGGATCGCAAACCAATCCAAACGTATGGCGCAAACATATCGAACCAACCCAGACCCTTTTTTCATGGGTGATGAACAACCATTGGGGGAACTGTTATGTTGCGGGTT
>JAMDDG010000266.1 GCA_023488865.1 Bacteroidota bacterium
TGTGACTTAAATCCCACAAAAGTGAATACCAGTTCGCCGTCGGAAGGGATGCCTTTTAACAGGAAATTTCCTTGCGGATCGGAAATTGTTCCGAGTGTTGACCCTTTCAAAATTACGGAGGTTCCTGGTAAGGGACTACCGTCGCTTTTTAGGACCTGTCCCTTGACATCCATTGTTTTCCCTTCAGGAGAAACGCTGCTGTTTTCATTTCCATATTGGTATTCAGGTACTGCAAATGCATAGAAAAGCATCGCCGCCAATGGCAATACGACCAGCATCTTTAATTTTCTGAAAGGGGAATCTATTTTCTTTTTCATCATTTTAAACCTTTTTTTGTTTAGTGAGTAACTAAATGAATTGGTGAGACTGAATACAGGGGCTCCCAATAGCTGATTTAAAAGTGTTGCCTGATAGACAGCCGGATTGGCCGTACGTTGCAGGGCGCTCTCATCGGCCAGGTATTCGTGGTTTTGGCGGATAAGGTGGGCATAAATCCAGGCAAACGGATTAAACCACTGCACAATACAGATCAATTCGACCAGCAACAAATCAAACCAGTGGCGTTGCTGAATGTGTTCCCGCTCGTGGTTTATGATCTCTTCCATTTCAATGTTTGCAGTTGAAGGATTGACGAAAACGAAAGAGAAAAATGAAAATGAGGAGGCATATTCAGCGGTACGGACCAATTTCACAATCCCGGCCTGCTCGTAACCGCTCTTTCGTAATTTACGGATGATCCTCCACGTCTGAAAGAGCAGCCGAAGCAAAAAAGCGACGATACCAACTAAGTAGATCCAAAAGTAGACAGGAAGCGCTGCGGGTTCATCAGGAACAACTACTCCTTTCGAAAGCAGCCCGACCGAGGCCGATTCTGTGAGATTTGAAGGTACGACAACATTGTAATGAAATGAGTAAAAAGGGAACAGCAAAGAGGCGAAAATCCCTGTCAACAGGAAAATCCTGTTTAGCTGGAAATAGCGTTCATTTCGCAACAAAAGCAGGTACACCAGCGCGAAGCCGGTCAGCCATGCCGCTGATTTGAATAGAAGTAGGCCCAGGTTTTCCATTTTATTCGGTTTTATTGCGTTTTGCCAACTCTTTTTTGGTCTCTTCAAGCAAAAGTTCCAGATCATGGATGGTCAGGTCATTTTCTTTGGCAAAAAAGGAGGCCATGGCAGGGAAGGAATTGTTGAAATAGTTGTTCATCAAACCCAAAAGTTGCTTCCCGGAATACTCCTTTTTCAATACCAGCGGATAATAGACAAATACTTTGCCATAATCTTTGTGTCCGACAAATCCTTTCTTTTCCAGGATCCGGACGACGGTCGATACGGTGTTTCGTGCGGGCCGGGGTTCGTCAAAGCGGTCAAGGATATCCTTGACCAGACCTTCACCCATCTCCCACAAAATCTGCATCACCTGTTCTTCTGCTTTTGTCAATTGCATTGTTGTCATTTTTTTTGGTTCAATCCTTCCACACAAATATACGACTATATTTATAGTTATGCAATAGTATTAAGTTTTTTTAACTAAATTTTTAGTCATTACAACTAAAAATTGTATATACCTAATATTCATCTATTTCAATTAGCGGGATGATTTCTTTTCAGATTGTTTCAATCTTCGTTTCTTCCCGGTTTTCATCGGATCAGGCACTGGTCGCAATGACTTTCCATGGCAAGGTGTAATGGAGTAAGCTGAAAAGAATGGATTTTACCACAAATCTTTTTACCTTCACCTTAATTTGTAATTTGAATTTTCTTATGCTCTATAACAACAAAAAATATCTCTCTCTTCTAAAAAAAATCCTGATGATCTTGGGGTTGATTCTGCTTTCGTCAATGACCGCTACGATTTTTCTACAACAATTTGAAATCTTGTTTATCCTGGCTATTATTCTCGTTGCGGCGCTTGTCCTTATCAGGATATTGAACCTTAGCTTTGTCCGTATCCAGCACGAAAACAACAAATTGATGATTCGATTTTACTCGCTGTTTGCGGTGGATAGAAATTACGAATCAATCGAGTTTCCGGTTGCCAGCCTTAGACGCGTCAAGGTGAAAAAATATTTATTCGGGCTGAAATGGGACCTGCATCTTTTCGTCAAACTAAAACAGGGAATGGCGAGCTATCCACCCATTTGTCTCTCTGCCATCCCTTTCGGAGACCGGAAAAAATTGGTCGAACTGATGAGTAGTTTGATCGAGTCAGGGAAAGGCTGAAAAGAGAGGGGAGAGAATTAAAAAGAGGGGGAGACGGGGAGACTTAGGGACTGGGAGAGTGGGCGATGAGAAAATGAGACCGGTCCATAAGCTTGCCGAAAGTCCGAAGGGTCAATCTGTATAATTCGTGTAATTCGTGTAATTCGTGGTTGGGTGGGGTTTAATTTACCTCACCTTTGTGTAGGGTTGTTGTTGCAAAACGATCGCGGTCCGCGCCGGAAGATACAGCTTCAGGTGATGCGGTGAACCCGAGCCACTTTCGGGCAGTGAATAATAGGTCATTCTTTCGTCAATACGGTTAAACCCGCCATAAATATGGGCATCTGTCTGTAGTATTACCTTAAATTTGGCCGGTTCACATTTTATACCGTAATCTTCAAACGATTTATCGGGATTAAAATTGAAGACGAAAAGCAGGTTTTTCCTTTTAAAAGCAAGCACCTGGTCGGGCATATTATCGTGAATACGCCACACTTCAGGTACCTCCAGCAACTTTTCCTGCCTGAAAAGATGGATCATATCTCTGTCAAAGTCTAGTAACCAGTGGAATTTCAGTTCGGTATCTTCGGCAATGCTCCAAATTCTGCGCGCATGCTGGTAAGACCA
>JAMDDG010000312.1 GCA_023488865.1 Bacteroidota bacterium
CCTGGGAAAAATTCCTGTTTTTGAGGGAGGTACCTTGTACGACATTTATTACAGCGATTATACCGAACGAAACAACTACCGGTACCGGTCATATCACCGGTTGGATTTAAGCTTTATCCGCCACAACCGCGAACGCACCTGGTTCGGGGAAAAGGTGACTTCTGAATGGGTATTTGGTTTATACAATGCTTACAGCCGGATGAACCCATATTTCGTTTATCTGAGCGTTGATCCATTGACCAAAAAACCTGTAGCAAAAGAGGTGAGTTTATTACCCGTTCTTCCCAGTGTGAGCTGGAATTTCAAATTTTAAAAATAGATTTTATGAAACGAATAAGGACAATCCTCTTGATGTGTATTGCAATTATACCGATACTCACATCGTGCGAGAAGGAGATAATTATCAAGCAGCAAGCTTATACCAGCAAGCCGTCTATCCAATGTCTGATCAGTCCGGGGCAAATCCCGAAGCTCTATTTGAACAATACTTTACCTTATCTCAGTCCTACGGTCAGCCTCAGAAAAATGTTTATTTCCGATGCAATTGTTACCCTTGAAGCGAACGGAATAACAGACAAACTGGTTCCGGATTCGGTATTTCAAATCTTTTTTGGAACCTACAGTTATTTCTATATAGGTTCAAAACCCATTCAGGCCAATCAGAAGTACAACCTGGTCATCAATTCGAAGGGTGTCAATTATAGTGCGACAGCTTCAACGGTTCAGCAGCCTTTTAAACTGGACAGCGTTACCTATATAGAGACATTTAAGGATATTTACGGTGAACACGAAGGGGTCGTTTTCCATCTGAAAGTTAACCCGGCTATCGCCAATTACTATCGTTACGAGATGCACCGCATGGCAGATACGACGACTTACTGGGGTGCGAATAAATTCAAATCCCCAATCCTGAAAAATAATGAAACGACTAATGTGACAGAAATTGGCAGGACTATTTTCTCGGATGCCGGTTTTTCGGGGGGTACCTTTACTTTTGCGATTGAGCCTGTATTCTCACATAAAAAAGGGGTTCCGACCTATGTTTTCCTTCAGATTTGTGATAAAAACATATTCGATTTCTATGACGAATTGGACAAACAAATGCTTGCACTACAGAATCCATTTGTCGAGCCTGTATTCCTGGTCTCCCGACAATTTAAAAATGCCTATGGCGTATTCGGTAGCTATGCCGTTTCTGATTCAGTCAAATTTGTTTATCCGGAATAGCGGATATAAGAGAATAAGAAATTATAAAGGATCGAATCCCTTTTGCCGGCTTGAAGTTTTTGATAGGGAGAACCAAAATGGAGAAAGTTTTTACCAGATATAGAATTGGGCTTCCAAGATAAACCCTGTTTGGTTATCAGAGTTTAAACGCTATTTTTAGACTGAATAGTCACATAAATTTGATGATGAAAATATTTAAATTGCAGATATTAAGTTTGATATGCTTTATCTTCATGTTTCTCCCCCCAAAGCTACCCGCTCAAACAGAATTTAAAAAAAATAAAACAGAAAGCAAATTGAAAAACTTTTCTGTTTCTGCAATTTATCAAAATGGGTACGTTTTTCCCACCAATGATTTTGTAAGAGGAATTAATGCTGAAAACGATAAGATTAGATATTTTCAAACTTTTTCATTTCAATTTACAAAGCAAACATTGGGTAAAGAACTTTGGGAGCAATTGTTCAATTATCCACAATATGGATTAGGCGTTTATTTAGCAAATTTTCATAATCCTGAAGAAATTGGTTTGCCAATTGCAGCATTTGGATATTTTACTGCACCATTTCACCGGTGGAAATATGTTTCGCTCAATTATGAATTTGGTTTGGGAGTTGCATTTAATTGGAAGAAGTATTCACCTGCAAACACTTACAA
Source organism: Bacteroidota bacterium (assembly GCA_023488865.1). Classification (GTDB taxonomy): domain Bacteria; phylum Bacteroidota; class Bacteroidia; order Bacteroidales; family Prolixibacteraceae; genus CAINVV01. Next base: position 1,883 of record JAMDDG010000312.1, read on the forward strand.
TATTGCTATTGGCGCAAAAAAAACAGCATACATTGATTTGGGCATAAAATCAGAAATCAAAATTTCTGATCAACTGACTGCTGATTTAGGTTTCAGTCTTTCCCATTTCTCAAACGGAAAATTAAAAGTTCCCAATTTCGGCTTTAATACAATTGCACCAAAGATTGGAGTAAAATACAGTTTTAACAGTAAGTCTGAGGAATTCATTAAACAAGAAATTCCAGAGTTTAAAAAATGCAATGAACTATTTTTTTCTTTTTTCGGTGGTGCGAAAAATCTATTGTATGAAAATTTACCCGTGAATATCCAGGAAAAATATGAAGGTGTCTATTTCCCGGTATTTGGTATAGCAACTACCTTCAACAGGCTTATGAATTATAAATCAAAGATTGGGTTTGGTGGGGATATAAATTATGACGGTTCTGTCAATTCACAAGTAGCGGTGGATAATGGAGAGTATATTGTTTCAAACACTTCCTTGGCGGACAAATTTCAAATTAGTGCTTTTTTGTCATACACCTTGGTCGTCAATAAGGTATCCGTAATTATCCAACCTTCTTTCTATGTCTATCGTAAAAAATTTAAAAATCCAAGTCCGGAATTTTATCAGCGAATAGGAATAAATTATAATATCTACAAAAACTTATATGTTGGATTGAATTTGAGGGCTTTTAAATTATCTATATCCGATTTTATTGAATGGAATATTGGATATAGGTTAAATTGGCGAAAATCTAACTAACAGCTACAGATCCTCGCAGCAAATGTACCATTTTGTGCAAAATTTTGAACTTTTTTTGCACATCTACCTTCCTTGTTTTCCAAAAGATCGTACATTTGCCTTCGCAAAAATCGGGGTGTAGCGCAGCTTGGTAGCGCGCGTCGTTCGGGACGACGAGGCCGCAGGTTCAAATCCTGTCACCCCGACCAAGAAGGATTAAATT
>JAMDDG010000098.1 GCA_023488865.1 Bacteroidota bacterium
CCGCTCGGAGGAGCAGCTCCTGATTTTTGATCCGGTCAACTTATTTGCTCAAAATTCTGCGCCTTTACTACCGGAAAATCAAAAAACGGAAGGTTGTATGTTGTGCCACAGTGCAATGACCGGCTTGACCGAATCACACAATCCGGCTACGATTGGCTGTTATGCCTGCCATAAAGGGGATCCGTTTACTGCTGATAAGTCGATGGCCCACAGCAATATGGTTAAAGTGCCCGGTGATTTTTCAAATGCAAAGCAAACTTGCGGGACCCAAAACTGCCATCCCGAAATAACCGATCGCATCATGAATTCGCTGATGACCACGCAAAGCGGGATTATTGGGATAGATAAATTTGTGTTTCAGGAAACCACTTCGTTGAACGATACCTTTCAGGTCAAAAATCTGGGCCATTCGGCTGCAGATACCCATCTTCGCAACCTATGCGCGGGGTGCCATCTCGGGAATGAGAAGAGCCATGCCGGCAATGCAGAATGGCTTGAAAGGGGAGGAGGGTGCAATGCCTGCCATCTGCATTACAATGACAAGGCAATGGCAAGCATGAAACGGATGCAATCAAAAATCCAGGGTACGGCGAATGAAATTCATCCGACGCTGGATTTACAGGTTTCAAACGACCGGTGCAAGAGTTGCCATAGCCGTTCGGGCCGGATTTCGCTCAATTACGAAGGCTGGAACGAAACCGCACTGAAACCTTCTGAAGTCAAGGCATCGGATCAGTTCACAGTTTTGCCGGATGAGCGCGTACTCAAATTTGTACAAGACGACATTCATCACCAGAAAGGAATGGCTTGTATTGATTGTCACATTTCGTACGAGATCATGGGCGACGGGAAACATCCGGTTCACAAAGAGGAGGCGGTCTATGTTCAATGCAGTGACTGTCATCCTTCGGGGAAGCCCAATACCCGTACAGTTGCACAACTGCCTGATCGTGAGTCGCAGCTGATTGCCGGACTACGGAAGTACGATCCCCAAAACCGCTTGGTAGTTACAGCCAGGGGGCAACAAGCCCTGCTCAATACCCAGGTTGATTCGTTAGACCAGATTTTTTTGACGGATAAAATCAACGGAAAGATACACCTTTCGAAACCGCAGGCTACTGTTTGCAGCAAAGGGAAAGCACACAGCCGCTTGAGCTGCGGTGCCTGCCATACGGCCTGGGTGCCGCAATGTATCGGTTGCCACAATGGCTATGAAAAGGGATCCTCCGGGTTTGATTTGCTGACAGGTAAACCAACCACTGGCTCTTGGGTCGAGTTTGCCGGAAAGAATTTTGCCGAACCGCCCGTTTTAGGCATCAGCGGGAAGGACGGAGGTCGCGTAGTGACAGCCATGCCTGGAATGATACTGACCATCGATCGGGAATCTTTTGCCAAAGGTAGCGGACAAAGTTTTCACCGGTTGTATGCCCCGGCCTCGGGACATACAACGCAGCGCGAAGGGCGAAGTTGTAAATCGTGCCACAACAACCCGCTGGCCCTCGGTTTTGGCAGGGGCGAGTTGCGCTACGACGTTTCAGGAAGTTCCGGAAAATGGAAGTTTGAACCCAGGTTTGCCCTTAACAGGATCGACAGCCTTCCGGAAGACGCCTGGACTGGCTTTTTAAAAGAGGCCGTGACCCCAAATTCTACCCGTTCCGATTTAAGGCCTTTCTCCGTAAAAGAACAAGAGCGGATACTCGAGGTTGGAAGTTGCCTGACCTGCCACGAGGGGGGATCAAAAGTGATGGTGCGGGCAATGATCGATTTTGAGAAGATGCTTGCCGAACGCAGCCGTCGCTGTGCCAGCCCGAATAACACGAAGGTTAACTAAGCAAAGAAGTTTCAGTATCCCTATCTCAAAGAGCTTGATAAGTGTACCTTAACTTTTAAACAGTTTCTTATCCCCGAAAGAAAATAACTGGTCATAAAAGTGTAATTTTAGGGCATATTGTTATCCCAAAATCTATATGGATCAGACAAGTGATACAAAAAGCAGGAGTAACTGCTCCGTTTTCGATTTTGACCAAAGTTGGTATGAACTGCTAACGGAACCGGAGAAAGCCTTGCTGGATGAGCATTCGGTCAGCATTAATTTTAAGAAAGGGGAAACTGTTTGTAAATTAGGCGCTTTTGCATCGCATATCTTTTTTCTGGAGAAGGGGTTGGTCAAGGTTTATATGGAAGAGCGGAACAAGAACCTTATCCTAATGCTTTCCACCCAAAACAGTTTGCTGGGTTTGGCCTCCGTTTATGATGGGAACGACAAGTTGCCTTACTCGATCTCCACCTTTACCGATTCGAAAATCAGGATGATTGACATTCAGATTTTCAGGCAACTTTTGCAACAGAACTCCAATTTTTCTTACCGTATCATTAACCTGCTGAACGAAAATACTGCGCAGATCTATGGCCGTTTCTTCTCATTGACGCAGAAACAATTGCATGGCCGCTTGGCAGATATTTTACTTTGCATGTCGACCCGGATATTCAAGAGCGATACTTTTGAACTGCCGCTTTCGCGCGCCGACCTGGGCGACCTCACCGGCATGTCGACCGAAAGTGTGATCCGCATGATGAAAGACTTTAAAGCGGATGGCCTTATCGATATGTATGGCAAGAAAATTGCATTACTGGATATCAGTCGTTTAGAGCGGATCAGCGAATTTGGGTAGGATGATCTTTTTTTACACCTTTTCCGGGATTGACTTTTGTTTCCTCGGCACGCTTCATGTTTCTTTGGACTCTCACCGGACGTCCGACTTCCCGACCGTAATATTTCACCTGTTCGGCAGGATGGGTTGATTCGACCCTTCTGTC
>JAMDDG010000135.1 GCA_023488865.1 Bacteroidota bacterium
CTGATTTAAAACCGGCCGTAGTGAACGGAATGGTCTGGAAAGCCCATCCGCAGCTTTCCCTGTCTCTCCTTTACCGTAAGTACGATCCTTCATTTCATTCTTTTAACTCAGGCGCTTTTGCTGAAGGCAGTGGAGGTAGAAATGAAGAGGGGTTCTTTACCGCCTTTGAATTCTCCCCTGTCGCAAAGTTAAAAGTTGGAGGTCAGGCCGACCTTTTTTATTTTCCCTGGATGACTTACCAAACGATCACTCCGGCTCAGGGTCGTACCTTGGCATTTCAGGTGGAGCTTTTGCTGAGAAAAGATCTGATGGTTTACCTGCATGCCAGATTTGTTACAAAGCCGCAAAAAACCGCAGGAACAACCAGTGTTCCAGAACAGTGGGATGAATCTACTTCCAAATGGAGAATCCATTCAGACTGGAAAATCAATGATCAGTTACAGATAAGATACCGTTTTGAATATGTGGGGTACCGATACCATGAAAAGAAGGAAAACGGTTTTTTGGTTTTTCAGGATTTGATCTATACTGCCTCATTAAATCTAAAATTTTGGTTTAGATTGACTTACTATAGAACCGATGGGTACAACTCGAGGATTTACAGTTACGAAAATGATTTACTTTATTATTTTGCCATTCCGGAATTTCATGGAAAAGGAATGCGATCATACCTTAATTTGAAATGGCAACCCTGTAGATTGTTGACTTTTTATTTTAAAGGAGGATATACTTTGCGTGAAGGGGCGATCTCAATGGGTTCAGGAAATGACGCCTCTCCGGGCAACCACCGATTTGATTTGAGGGGTCAGGTTTACCTTAAATTTTAAAAATGTTTGAAATGTTTTTTTTAGTTTATGATGTTTAAAAAGGAGCGAAGTCGAAAGGGATGGTTAAAATTTTCAAAATGAATAATCGATAATGCGATATTTTGTAACTTTGTGCTGCCCTTCGATCGGGTAACCGAAATATTAAACGAAAGAAAATGCATTCAATGCAAAATTTTGATGATATCCGACCTTATCGGAACGACGAGTTACCGACTGTACTGAACCGGTTGCTTGACGATCCAGAATTCAACAGGATCATGATAAAGTATCTGAATAAGGGCGAGGATGAGTTTGAAAAGTTGAAAGCTGCAATGAAGGCAACCAAAACCATTGAGCTTTTTCAAGGAAATTTTGTTGTTCCCATGATCAATAAAATAGTTGCTTCCAGCTCAAAAGGTGTAACCATTAGCGGATTGAAGGAACTTGATAAAAACCAGCGTTATCTTTACATCTCCAATCACCGGGATATAATTTTGGATTCAGCCTTAATGAACGTGGAAATGCATGCCGATGGTTTTAGCCCGACAGAAATAGCTATTGGCAGCAATTTGCTGATTTTCCCGTGGATCAATGATCTGGTGCGCATCAACCGTTCTTTCGTTGTTAAACGTAATATTCCTGTGAAACAAATGCTCACTTCTTCAAAATTACTTTCGCATTACATAAGGCAGATGATCACACGGGGAAGCGATTCGATATGGATCGCGCAAAGGGAAGGACGGGCTAAAGATGGCAATGATATTACACAGCCTGCACTTTTGAAAATGCTGAACATGTCTAACAATGCCGGTTTCTTTGAAGGGTTTAAAGAGTTAAAGATTGTTCCGATGGCAATATCCTATGAAATTGAACCCTGTGGAAATGAGAAGGTGGCGGAGATCAAAAAACGGCAAACAGACCCTAACTTTCAAAAAACAGAAAAAGACGACTTGCTCAGCATGGTAAGCGGGCTTAAGAACCAAAAAGGACGGATACACATTCAATTTGGCAAGCAAATTGACGATGGGACTTTACAGCATATTTCAGAAGAACCAAGCGTGAACGAGCGCATGAGATTGCTGGCCGAATACATTGACAAAGAAATTTATAAAAACTACCGGCTTTTCCCTAATAACTTTATTGCTTACGATTTGTACTTTAAAACTTCAAAATACGCAAACCGGTATTCCGAAACAGAGAAAAAGGAGTATTTGGAATTGACCCACACGAGACTGCAGTTAGTCAACGAAGATATAGAAGATTCCCTGGAACTTTGGCTGAAAATGTATGCTGCCCCGGTGTACAATTTTGAAAAATATGTTTTGGGTGAAGTGACCAATCCTGCAATTATTTGAGTTACGGGTGGGATCATTCAATTCTTCCATCCTGGGATGTTATATGTTTAATAGTTTTTCGCTTAACGCAACAAGGGTCTCTTTCTTGTCGTTGGTATTGATCAGAACGGAAATATTGTGACGGCTTCCTCCGTAGGAGATCATGCGAATCGGTATATTCTCAAGGGCATTAAAGACCTTTGACGCAAATCCCTTCTCTTCTGCAATCATGTTGCCGACGATGCAGACAATGGTTTGATTTTTGTCCACTTCCACATCGCCATACTCTTTCAATTCATTGACGATTTCCTCCAGATGCTTGGAATTATCAATGGTAACCGAAACTGCCACCTCAGAAGTTGTAACCATGTCGACGGCTGTCTTGAAATACTCAAATATTTCGAAGATATTTTTCATGAAACCGTAGGCGTTCAACATCCTGCCGGAACGTATTTTGATGGCCGTAATCCCGTCTTTGGCTGCAACCGCTTTGATACCGGAACCTTTGCTTTCGCCGGTGATGAGTGTCCCTGGATCCGGTGGGTTCATGGTGTTTTTTAAACGTACCGGGATGTTGTTATTTTTTGCAGGAAGTACCGTTTGAGGATGAAGGATCTTGGCGCCAAAATAAGCGAGTTCAGCAGCTTCGCTGAAAGAGAGCACATCGACCCGTTTGGTGTTTTCAACATAGCGCGGATCGTTGTTGTGAAACCCATCAATATCGGTCCAGATCTGAACTTCACTACTGTTGATGGCAGCGCCAATTAATGTTGCAGTATAATCTGAACCTCCGCGTTGCAGATTGTCGATCTCCCCAAGTTCGTTTTTGCATATAAACCCCTGTGTGATATAATAATCCGCTCTTGGGTTGCTTGCAAGAATCTCATTCAGTTTCTGCTTAATGAACCGGTTGTCGGGCATTTTGTCCGCATCGATTTTCATAAATTCCAGCGCCGGAAGCAAAGTGGCATTGAAACCCTCTTCCTGCATCAGTAAAGTGAAAAGCGCAGTTGAGATTAGTTCCCCTTGTGCGAGAATGGCCCGTTCGCCCGCTTCGGTAAAAGCCCCGGTAGTAAAAGTTTTGATAAAGTCGAAACGCTCTTCCAATACTTTTTTGCCTTTATCCTTCATCTCGCTGGTTTTGAAAAGTTCAAAAACAACGTTGTAATATTTTTTCTCCAGCGCACTAATCTGGGCTAAAGCAGATTCTTTGTTTTTCCTCGTAAGATAATCGGAAATCTCAACCAGACTGTTGGTCGTACCGGACATGGCCGACAAAACCACCATTTTTTGTTTCCCGTCGGTGATTAATTTCATCACCGCTCTCATGTTCTCCACAGAACCTACGGAGGTTCCTCCAAATTTAAATACTTCCATTTTGAATGCTTTAAATTGACTTATATAAGCCACATACAAAAATAAGAATAAAACGAGGTTTATTGCGTTCCGGAAATTTTTTGGCGAAAATAGGTGCTTACAAATTGTAAGTTGAATAAAGCCATGTAACTACTTGACTAATTTTGAGATGGATTTGAATTCAGGGGTGTCTGCCGTGCGTGTTAATTCAAAAAGGATTGATTCAACCGTCGAAATACGAATTCCTTCCAGATTGAAGCGCTGCACTGCAATTTGTTTTTCAAAAAGATGCCGCGAGCTGATGCAATCGACAATGACAATTGGTTCGTATCCATTTTCCTTGAGGTCGAGAGCCGTTTGAAGAACGCAAACGTGAGATTCAATGCCACAGATCAGGACATTGTTTTTGCCCGATTCTGCCAAATAATGTGCAAACAGCGGTTCATCCGGACAACTGAACGATTTCTTTTCAATAAAACTGAAAGGGATAAATAATGAACTGATTTTACTGATCGTAGTGCCAAGTCCTTTCGTATATTGTTGGGTAATACCTATCGGGATACCCAAAATTTGGAGCCCTTCCACCAATTTTTTGCAGTTAGCTAACAAGGTCTCATTTTCTGCCATTACAGGAAACAGTTTTTCCTGGATGTCGATGACCAGTCCGATACAGTTTTCTCTTTTGATGCGCATGGTGATGTGTTGATTAGCTGATGTGTTAATGTGATGATGTGTTAATGTGATGATGTGATGATTTTGGAACAGAGTCATCAGCGAATCAGCACATCAATCAATCAGCACATCAGAAAATTTTCTTCGTTTCAAAATATAGTAATTCCAGAGAATATTTTTGCCGGTTGTTAATTTTACAATTTTGGATTTTCTCGTCCGGAATATGTTGCGACGCTTCTTCCACAGTCGGGGCAAATTCCCATAAAACTTCAGATGGGCGGAAAAGACCCTTCCGAACGAGCCAAATTCCCCTTTTAGGAGAAACACAAAGGCCGCGAACCCGTCCAGGATCATCCGGACAGGTAGTTTTGTTGCCAACTGGTTTCCCGGTAGGTTTTTAAACAAAAGATAGAGGTTGTTGCGGAAATTAAGATGAAGTTTCATTGGATTGTCGTAGCTGAGAGTACCTCCTCCGACATGGAAAACCACGGATGCAGGACAAACATAAACGCTGTAACCGAGGTGTTGTGCATGCCAGCATAGGTCAATCTCTTCCATGTGGGCCCAAAAATCGGCATCAAACCCCCCGCACGCTTTCCAGGTATTTGAACGAACCATCATGCATGCGCCCGATGCCCAGGAGACCTGCATCGTCTGATCGTATTGTCCAAGATCCTTTTCTACTTCTTGTAAAATTCTTCCCCGGCAGTAGGGATAGCCAAACCGATCGATGAATCCCCCGGCAGCGCCTGCATATTCAAACTCATCGGGGCGGTCGAGACTGAGAATTTTTGGCTGACAAATTCCGATTGAAGAATCGGATTCCATTAACTGAAGCATTGGGCCAAGCCATCCGGGAGTTACCTCAACGTCTGAATTGAGTAACAAAAAGTAATCAGACTCAAGCGACTGTAAAGCATGGTTGTAACCCTCAGCAAACCCGAAATTCTGTTTAAGCTGCAGGTATGTTACGGTTGGGAAAAGCGTTTCAATTATTGTTTTGCTATCATCCGTAGATCCATTGTCTGCTACGACAATCTCCACATTTCCTTTCGAACAGGCAACAACGGATGGAAGAAATCTTTTCAGGAAACTGCTTCCGTTCCAATTCAGGATCACTATGGAAATTTTTTTGATGCTATTCATTTTCTTCCTCTCAACTTCAGATCCTCTCATTTTCAAATTTTCACATTCTCAAATTTTCACATTCTCAAATTGATCCGCCTCATCTTCCCATCTTCTCACCCACTCAGTTCCTTCTACATTCTTCACTCTGCACTTTCAACTTTTTCCTTTATCCTTCCGAAGGTCTTTCCCTTCTGTGTTTCCATCTTTTGTGCGACCACAACCATAATTCCGGACGCTGGAGGATCATATCTTCGATCAGACGGGTTGCCTTCTCCGTAATTTCAAAGGGTTGAGTGTCTTTGGCATGTTCTACAATCACTGAAAATTCAAGTTGGTTGTACCCTCTTTTTAGTTTTCTGACAAGGCAAAAGAGAACGGCAGCATCCAATTTGCGGGCTACCTTTTCGGTCCCTGTCAAGACCGGGGTATCCTGGTTCAGAAAAGTAGTCCAATATTGAATTTCGTGTTTTCGCGGGGTCTGATCCATCAGAAAAGCCGAGGCAAAAGCCTGGCCGTTATTTTGATCTGCTATCAACTTCCGGTAGGTATCGGCCCGTTCAAGCGGAACGATGCCAAACCTGGATCTCATGTTGTAGTAAAAAAGATCGAAACTCTTGTTGGTCAGTTTTTTGTAGATGACATATCCCTTGTATTTGGAATTGAGTGGCCAACTACAGTTCCATTCCCAATTGTTGTAATGTCCCAGCGCTAAAATTACCGGGCGTCTTTCGGCCAGAAATTTTTCAAGTATCTCCTGGTTGAGCAGGGTTAATCTTTTTTTGATCTCTTTTTCGGAGATACGGTCGAAGTAGAGGGTTTCAATAAAACTATCGCAGAACTGACGATAAAATTTTCTGGCGATCAGGCTGATTTCTTTTTTTGATTTTTCAGGGAAAGAGTTGGTAAGGTTGGTATATACCACTTTCCTTCTGTATCTTACCAAATAATAGACCAATAAGAAAATAAAATCTGAAAGGATGTAGTGGAACCTAAGTGGAAAGAGCTGGATCATCCATGTGAATGCCCTCAGGAGGTAATACCCGGTTTTTGCCCTTAAATCCATGGTTACCTGCAATAAATATTCTCTATGATTGTCTGAAATTCAGAAAAATAATGGCTATTGGCAGCAACAATTTCGCCACTAAACAGAAAATTGCTTTTTCCCCGAAAATCGGTTGCTTTGCCTCCGGCTTGTTGCAAAATCAAGGCTCCTGCAGCGACATCCCATGGACTGAGGCCTTTTTCCCAAAATGCTTCGAACCTACCGGCAGCAACGTAGGACAGGTCGGTGGCAGCAGACCCCATCCGTCTGATCCCGTGCGAATTGGCCATAAAAAAATTGATGCTTTCGATAAATTTATCTGTGTTCTTAATCTCTCCGTAAGGAAATCCGGTTGCAATCAGGGCTTCACCGGTTGTGGAGGCTTCAGAGACATGGATCTCTTTTCCGTTCAGCATGGCTTTACTGCCTTTCCAGGCGTAAAAACATTCGTTGCGTGTGATCTCATATACCACGCCCAGCACGATTTCTTCTCCTTCGATCAATCCGATGCTGACGGCATACGGAGGTGTCCCATGAATAAAGTTGGTGGTGCCGTCCAAAGGATCAATCACCCAGCGATATTGCTCACCTGAATTGGACGCCGTTCCTTCTTCCGTTATAAATCCTGATTCCGGAAGCAACTTTCTGAGTTGTTCAACGATCATCCCCTCAGCTTTTTTGTCAACATAGGAGACAAAGTTCGCTTTTCCTTTTAGTTCAACGCTTGATAAATCAAAGTTGACCCTTTCACCGGCTATAAATGTTCCGGTAGTTTTTGCTATAGTTATGACCTTCTGACAGATCTTTTCCAAATCCATAATTTTTGGTTCAAAAGTAATGATATTCTGTGTGTACTGCAATGGTTATTTTACAGTAAATCAACTGTCACATGACCGTTATCCTTGATTTGCCGCAAACGGACCAACTTTTTTTGATTCAATAAATCAGCCTGATAAGGCACTTCGACTTTGATATAATTTTCAGTCCAGCCATTGGAGGTCTTTCGGCCGGGTTGATTTTCAAACAGGACGGAAGCCGTTCGACCGAGGTTCTTTTGATAGAACAGGTGAAGTTTTATTTCAGAGAGTTGAATTAACCGTTGTGTCCGGAGTTTTCGTTCTTCCATCGGAACGACCCCGTCAATTGCCAATGCCTGTGTGTTGGCACGCTCAGAATAGGGAAAAGCGTGAAGCTGGGAAACTTCCAACTTTTCGATAAAATGACAGGCTTTTTCGAATAGTTCGGCTGATTCACCGTTCATGCCTGCAATCACATCCACCCCGATAAATGCGTAGGGCAGTTGTTTTCTGATTTCTTCAACCCGTTGCTGAAACAATGCGGTGTTGTATCTTCTTTTCATCAGGGCGAGTACTTCGTCGGTGCCTGCCTGCAACGGAATATGGAAATGGGGCGCTACCCGTCTGGAATTGGCAACAAAGGAGATTATTTCATTGCTTAAAAGGTTTGGTTCAACAGAACCCATCCTGATCCGTTCAATCTCGTCAAGCTGATCGAGTGCTTTCAGGAGACCTAAAAAGGATTCCCCGGTACTTTTACCGAAATCTCCGATGTTTACCCCGGTGAGGTTGATCTCTTTGATTCCCTTGGCAGTGAGGTTTTTGGCTTCCTGAACGATGCTCTCTATCGATGGATTTCTGCTTTTTCCCCTGGCTAACGGGATGGTACAATAGGTACAGAAATAGTTGCAGCCATCCTGTACTTTCAGAAAACTCCGGGTACGGTCGCCAAAAGAGGAGGCAGGCTGAAAGTCGGTAATCTCCCGGAAGGAACAGCCATGAACTTCACTTTGTGCGTGTTTTTCGAGGTTTTCGAGGTATTTGGTGATATTAAATTTATCGTTGGCGCCTAAAATCAGGTCAACACCTTCAATCTTTGCTGCCTCTTCGGGCTTCAGCTGTGCATAGCAACCTGCCACGACCACAAAAGCAGCCGGGTTTTGGCGGGTTGCCTGACGGATGATGGCCCTGCTTTTTTTGTCGGCCGAATCGGTAACCGAGCAGGTGTTAATTACATAAACATCGGCATGTTCTTTGAAATCAACCCTCTTGAAACCCTGTTCCTGAAAAGAACGGGCAATGGTGGAAGTTTCCGAGAAATTGAGTTTACAACCTAATGTTCCGAAGGCGACTGTTTTATCCTTAAAATTCATTTTTCCGTTTCAAATCCACAAAAGTAAGGATTTTATAGTAGGTCGCTGGCCAGTTCGGCCAGATAGCTTCGTTCGCCTTTAATCAGGTTGATGTGGGCGAAAATATCCTGCCCTTTCATGCGATCGGTCAGATAGGCCAAACCGTTCGATTGCATATCCAGATAGGGTGAGTCGATCTGCTGTATGTCGCCTGTAAATACCATTTTGGTACCTTCACCGGCCCGGGTGATGATGGTTTTTACTTCGTGGGGGGTAAGGTTTTGCGCCTCATCAATGATAAAATAGCAATTGGAAAGGCTTCGTCCCCGGATAAATGCCAGCGGGCAGATCACCAGCCGCTCGTCTTTTTGCAAATCCTCGATTACATGGTGCTCGTGCGTATGGACTTCGAAGCATCGTTTGATCACGGCCAGGTTGTCAAAAAGTGGTTGCATGTAGGGTGAAACCTTCTCTTCGGCATCTCCCGGAAGGAAACCAATGTCGCGGTTACTTAAAGCGACGATGGGCCGTGCAAGCATAATCTGATCGTAAATTCCGTGCTGGGCAATGGCAGAGGCTAAGGCAAGCAGTGTTTTTCCGGTACCCGCTTTGCCGGTCAGACTGACTAATTTAATCTCAGGATCCAACAGCGCCTGCAAGGAAAATGTCTGTTCTGCGTTACGGGGTTTAATGCCAAATGCCACTTTTTTATCGACCCTTTCCAGTCGGGAGCGAAAGGCATTATAATGAGCTAAAACGCTGGAATTCTGACTCTTCATAATGAAGAATTCATTGGGAAACGGAGTTGTTTCAAAACCAGATTCTTCCATGGAAAGGAAGTTGTTCTCATACAAACGGGCGATCAGGGGGTCAGCAAAATCCTTTATCTCGCGGATCCCCTGGTACAGGACTTCTATGTCTTCTATCTTGTCGTTTTTATAATCTTCCGCATCAATGTGAAGTGATTTGGCTTTTATTCTCAGATTGACATCTTTGCTTACCAGGATTACTTTCCGTTCAGTATGTTTGTCGCGCTGATATTCTGCAATGGCCAGGATCCGGTGATCCGGAATATCTTCCCGAAAAGAGGCTTTGAGTTGCTCTGAGTAGGGTTTGCCAAGTTCAATGTAGAGTTTTCCTTTACCTTGTCCCAATTGTATTCCCTTATCAATGGGGGTTTTCCCAATCAGTTCATCTAATATTCTGACAAACTGCCGAGCCTGAAAATTGATTTGATCATCCCCTCTTTTAAATTTATCTAACTCTTCCAGCACCGTAATCGGAATCACTACATCGTTGTCTTCAAAATTGTATATGCACTCACTGTCATGCAGGATGACGTTCGTGTCAAGAATAAAAGTTTTTGGCCGCTTCATTTTATAAAATCGTTATTAATTGAAACAATGTCAAGCATTCTGTTATCGGCCGCCAGAAGAAAAATTTGTCCAAAGGGCTTTAAATCCCACGAACAGCCAGCTTCTGAGGTAACGCTTAAAGATAACACTAAAACAATGCAGTGGTAGTTTTGGCCAAATGTTTTTTACATCTTTGTATTTACAATTTGTTAGTATAAATTAGCAGGATGGATTACGAAAAAGTACTCGAATATTTACAAGAAAATTTGCCCTTTTACCAGCGTAAAGGACCGGCAGCTTACAAAGGGAACCTCGACAACACGCTGACGCTTGATTCTCTTCTTGGGCATCCGCATAAAAATTTTCGTACCATCCATGTTGCCGGGACTAACGGGAAGGGCTCTGTTTCCCACATGATGGCTGCCATTTTACAAAAGGCCGGTTTCAAAACGGGGTTGTACACTTCCCCGCACCTGAAAGATTTTCGCGAACGCATCCGGGTGAACGGAGAGAAGGTACCAGAATCTTTTGTCACAGATTTTGTTCGCCGTTTTTTGGAAATGAATAAAACCGCTTTATTGGAACCCTCCTTTTTCGAGTTGACCGTATTGATGGCTTTCGATTATTTTGCTAAGGAAAAAGTGGACATAGCCGTGATTGAAGTAGGCCTGGGCGGCCGCCTCGATTCAACCAATATCATACAGCCCGAATTGACCGTGATAACCAATATCAGCCTGGACCATACTGCTTTGTTAGGTGATACGCTGGGTAAGATCGCTCTCGAAAAAGCAGGGATCATCAAACCATCCGTTCCGGTAATTATTGGGGAGACACATCCACAGACATCCATGATTTTTGAAGGGAAAGCCAGCGAAAATCATGCACCTATTCTCTTCGCAGACCAGGAACTGAGCGCGGGTTATTCGATGCTTTCGACGGATCAAAAACAACTTTTTAACCTAAAAAATAAAGAGGGGACCCTGTTTGAAAATCTCAAATTGGACCTTCTTGGTAAATACCAGTCCAAAAATATCTGCACCTTACTTTGTGCGGTAATGGAATTGCAGAAAATGGGGTGGAAAATTTCCGAGAAAGACATCCGGGGAGGACTTGAAAATGTTACCGGATTAACCGGATTTTCTGGACGTTGGCAAACGATTGGCGCCAATCCGCGAATCATTTGTGATACCGCTCACAACGAAGGTGGAATAAGGGAAGTGGTAGCCCAGCTAAATGAGATACCCTATAAAAAACTTCATTTTATCATCGGGATGGTCAACGACAAAGATATATCCGGAGTTTTGGCCCTGCTGCCCAAAGATGCAATCTACTATTTTACCAAAGCATCCATTCCAAGGGCCCTGGCTGAACATCAACTCATGCAAATGGCAACCTACTTTGGATTGAATGGGGCAGCTTACGAGAATGTCCCCTCTGCATTAAATGAGGCAAAAATGTATGCAGACCGGGATGACCTGATTTTTGTCGGAGGAAGTACTTTTGTGGTGGCAGAGGCACTTCCGTAGTTCCGCTATTTGAAAACGGATCTTAATTATTAATTTCACGGGAGCATTGAACCCGTTCGACTTCGTGAATATAAACAATCGGATAACTAAGTTAAAATGGAAAACAAAAAAAACTTTACCCGAAGGGATTTTATTGGGGCTTCTGCTGCAACTGCAGCAGGTTTAACAATTCTTCCAAACCAGGTTGTCAGTGGACTGGGGCATAAAGCGCCCAGCGATAAACTCAACATTGCCGGCATAGGCGTAGGAGGGAAAGGTCAGGTAAACCTGAAAAATATGAGTTCCGAAAATATTGTCGCTTTGTGCGACATCGACTGGAACTATGCCGCCAAAACCTTCAAGCAGTATCCTTTAGCCAAACACTACATGGATTACAGGATCATGCTGGAAGAGATGAACAAGGATATTGATGCGGTTCTAATCGCAACGCCCGATCATACCCATGCCGTGTGTGCGTTGGCCGCCATGCAGTTAGGCAAGCATGTGTATGTTCAAAAGCCTTTGACCCATACCGTTTATGAATCGAGGGTACTGCTGGAAGCTTCCAGAAAATACAAAGTGGTTACGCAAATGGGGAATGAAGGGCACAGCAGCAGCAATGTGGCCGATGTTTGCGAACTGATCTGGAGTGGGGCAATAGGGAAAATTAGTCGCGTAGAGGCATGGACCGACCGTCCGATCTGGCCCCAGGGCCTGACACGACCGCCGCAGGGGATGTGGCTGCCCGAAGGAATTAACTGGGATCTGTTTATTGGCCCGGCGCCCATGCGACCCTATCATACGGCTTATCATCCCTGGAACTGGCGCGGATGGTGGGATTTTGGCACCGGCGCGCTCGGCGATATGGCCTGTCATGTGCTGGATGTGGTATATGCAGCTTTAAAGTTGGGCCATCCAACTTCTGTCGAAGCCTCGTCGTCCGCTTTTAACAGCGAAAGCGCCCCCAACACTTCGCTGATCCGGTACAAATTTCCTCCAAGGGCAAAAGTGGGCAAATTGGAAATGCCGGCAGTGAAAGTAACCTGGTATGATGGCGGATTGTTACCTTCCCGTCCGGGCAGCTTGCCCGATGGTGTTGAGTTGGGACAAGGGAAAAACGGTATCATCTTCCATGGATCGAAGGGGAAATTGGTTTGTGGAAATTATGGGAGCAATTACAAGTTATTGCCGGAAGAAAAATTCACCAAATTAGTCAAGCCTCCCAAAACACTGCGACGCGTGGGGATCAGTCACGAGATGGATTGGGTGCGGGCTTGCAAAGAGTCACCCGAAAACCGGGTATTACCGGTTTCCAACTTCGAATATGCCTGTCCGCTCAATGAGATGGTGGTCATGGGCAACTTGGCTGTCCGAATGCAGGGATTGCGCAAAAAACTGAAGTGGGATGGCGAAAATATGACTTTCACCAACCTGTCGGATGAGGATAAAATCAGTTTCACCAACGGAATCCCAGGAGCTGAACCAAAAAAAATTGAGCTGAATGCCAAACAATTCGCGGCCGAACTCATAAAAACGAGCTATCGTCAGGGTTGGGATCTTAAAGTTTAACCGACAATTGCTTTGGGGATGATCATGGTAGCAGCCTGGTTCTGGTCGCATAAACCTGTACAAGATAATTATGAGACAGTGGTCAAGAGGGTATGAACTCCTTAGATATTATGTGCGTTTTGCCTTTTGGCTGACGCACAGGCGAATCGTTGTTACCGGGCGCGAACAAATACCTAAGGGAAAACCCATTATTTTTGCAGCCAACCACCAGAATGCCCTGATGGATCCGCTGGCGTTGGTTTGCACCAATCCTTTGCAGACCTTGTGGCTGGCGCGTGCCGACATTTTTAAGAACAAAACAGCCAGACCCGTCCTGAAATTCTTAAAGATGGTCCCGATTTACCGTATCCGGGATGGTAAGGAAAATCTTTCGAACAACGAGCAGGTATTTAATCAGGTCGCACAGGTGTTGGAGAGCGCGCAAACAGTCGCCCTTTTCCCGGAAGCTGCCCACTCTGGCAAACGGCAGATGTTGCCCCACAAAAAGGCGATCCCGCGCATTGCCCTTGAGGCGGAAGACAAAAACAACTTCAGTTTGGGATTGCAGATTCTCCCGGTAGGGATTTATTACGATCACTACTGGAAATTTAATCGAACGTTGCTGGTTCAGTACGGATCTCCCATCGAGATTGATCGTTACAAGGAACTTTACACCGAAAATCAGCAAAATGCCATGCTGGTTCTGAGGAACGAAATTCACGAAAGGCTCTCTCCGCTGACCATGCAAATCAACAGCGAAAAGTATTACGTTGATTATGAAAACATAAGACTTCTGGCAGGGGAGGAGTTTGCCAAAAAAGTTAATTTAAATAAAGATTCAGTAATACGGCGTTTTAAAGCTGATCAGTTATTTGTTGCTAAAATTGAGCAACTTGAAGTAGAACAACCGTCCATTTTTGAACAGATCATCAAGCAAACAGGCAATTATTTCAGTGAGATTGGAAAGGCCGGAATTATGGATGGGCAGCTAAATCAAGCGATAAAAGCCTCTTTTCCGAAACTTTTGGTTCAGTTCATTGGAGCGCTGCTATCCCTGCCGGTTTTTATATTTGGTTTCTTATTCAACGCCATCCCTTTTTATATCCCGCGATTATTTCTTACCAGGAAGGTCAAGGACCCGGCTTTCCTGAGTACCTTCAATTTTGCCGCCGGGTTAATTTTGTTTCCTTTATTCTATCTGATTGAAGCCTGTTTGGTATTCCTCTTTTCAGGTTCACTGATGATGGCACTGATGGTTTTCGCACTGGAACCTTTTGCAGGAAAGTACGCTTATCAACTGTCGAATTTTTACAGTAATTTGTATCAATCCATCAAGTTAAACCTGATAAACAAAACCTTGCTGAAACGGTTGTCCAAATACAGGAAAGAAACCATTTCAGCGATTTTCACTGGTTCTGAAAAGGTAGTTAGTCCGTAATTAGAATTTTATCGCAGGCGATCAGTTTATTTTCTTGTGTTATCCGGATCACATGGATTCCTTACGACAATTAGGGGTGAATGGCTAACTATTCAACAATGCAAAAAGAACGAACTTCATGGTAATTTAATCATGCTTTGGCTCCTTTCTTCCTTGATAAAAACTATCCCTTATTTATGCTGACTGAAAAGCCATTCAATCATCATCTTATCGGTATAAGCCCCCAGCCACGAGAAATGTCCAACACCCGGATAGATTGTCAAACCCGGACGGGCGCCTGCTTTCAGTAATGCCTCCTGCATGTCTTTGGCGCAAAGCGGATCAACGGCAGGATCATCGGCCCCGTGAAAGATCCAGATGGGTACGTGGGCGATGGTGGCAGCTTTTGAAGTATCACCTGCACCGCAAACCGGTACGGCAGCAGCAAACAGATGGGGGTTTCGTTCGAGCGCATCGTAGGTGCCATACCCTCCCATTGAAAGTCCGGTAATATAGATTCTGGTTGTATCTACCGG
>JAMDDG010000156.1 GCA_023488865.1 Bacteroidota bacterium
CGAAATCAAACCTGTCAACCACAAAAGCAGAACTGTAGAGGTGGGAGTTAGAGAGGGTTTTTCTTATTTCCAATTCTTTTCCTACCACCAGTTTTTTCTTCGTTCCCACAATTTGCAGCTTGATAATTCTTCCGGAATAGCCTCTTTCCAAGGGAATAAGATGTATAATCTGACCGAAATCAAACCCGGATTTCCGGTTGATCAATGTTGAAATCTCATCCTGGGTGTAGGTAACTTTCCATCGATAAAAATCGACGGTCTCTTGGTCGTAATCGTTGAGAACCTGAGAGAGTACCTTTTTGTCCACTGTATTGCAAAATGCATCGGGCGAGGTGCGGATCCACTTTTCGGCATTCTGTTCTACAGTTAACTGAACAGGGGAATCGCTATTGCTATTTTTGTGGTCACAAATAGTCTGCAAATAAGGATGAACGACCGGCTCCCACACTTTTTCGAAGGTCTCGGTGATGCCTCCGCAGCTTTTGGAGAAGCGGGCATCACAAACCTGGTCGCCAGACATCAGAACCTCGCCGAAAGTCTCCGTCACGGCCTGTTCGACCAGGCCACTGGTCTGGCGGGTAACTCCCTGATAACGCTGGCAATGGTCGTCGGCGCAGACATCAAAAAGGGCGTGGTCCTCTCGGTCGTACCAGCGGATGTACTCCTCTTCGGTTTGATAAATGGTCTGGTATTTTTCGCGCGACTGCCTGATCTCTTTCCCTTTGACTACCTGGGCGATCAGCCACGAGCGGGAGGTGATGGCATGGGCTTTCAGCAACTCCATGCTGCTGGTGGCGCTCATCTCGGAGGAGATTACGCTGATCAGGTAATCTTCCAGTGGTAAGATATTGATGGCAAGGAGTTTGTTTTCCTCTTCGAGCAATTGCAGGGCACCTTTAAAAAGCTGATTTTCTTTTCGTTCCCAGTGAAACTGGACCCCGATGGTAACGTCAAACAGCTCGAAGGAAGCCTCTTTTGCGTTTTTGGGTTCGAATGTGAGATCTTCCGCTTCGACAGGAACCCCGTTAAGCAAGATTTTTCCCTCTTCCTTCCAAACAACCTGGTTGCCGGTATAGCTCAGACCATTCGATTTCAGCAGAAATTCGCCGTAGAAACAGAATTTGATCTCCGTTTCTGTCATGATCCCGATCTTTAATTTGGGTTGTTCCATTAATATCCTGGTATTCAATTTATTATTTGTTGTTTATAATTCAATGTCTTTTGTTTAAGGATTTTAATTCAATTCCCCCTCGTGTCCTTCGTGAAATCCTTTGAGCCCTTAGTGGTGAAATTTAAAATCTTAACCACTAAGGTCACAAAGGATAACACAAAGAGTTTTGCTAACTCAACGATATTGGTTTGTAATTTATAATTGTTTGTTTCAGTAATCGAAAGTTCTCGTCATCCAGACTAACCTGATTGAAAATATCCACAATGTTTTCTGCCGTAATTTTGTCAAAATCCTCGCGGCGCGGCGTAATAAAGACCCCGCCAAAATCGACAGAGGCCGGACTGATCAGCAATTGATCTTTGCCTTGGGCGAAATATTGCTTCGGACGATGCAACTTTCGCGGAAAGAGGTGAATCATCCATTTTCCTTCTTTGAAATAGCAGAGCAAGTTAACCATTGGCTCCACCTTTTCGGATTGGATTTCCCGGAAACGGGTAAATACCTTCTCAATTGCGGCGATACCCTGGCTCATCAAGTCCGTTTCAAACGTGATCATTTTGCGCAGGTAACTGCTAAATGCCCAGATTTTCAGGTTTTTATTATCAGACAGCATCGAACCTTCTGTTAGTTTCAATCTTTCAACTTCCGGCTCGACTGGCAAAAATCCGGCCTCTCCTGCCTGAAAATGCAGGTGATCGGGAGCGGAGGCGCCACATTCGGGTCCATTGTAAAAAAGCAGGTAGCCTTCCATTTGCCGGACAATGTCAAACATCGCCTTCAGACTGGGGATCAGCAACTGCGGGATGTGATGAACAGAAGGGATCGTAAAATGGGTTTGAAAAATGGGAAATGGGTTCACCAGCAGGAGAAAATCATTGCCCAGATCAAGACTGAATTGCTCTGCTGGTCTGTTTTCAGCACATAGAAAGCATTTTCTGGCGGCAATGGTGCGTTTGTCTACTTTGGCAGCCGAAGAGCGAATCCGCTGCGGGTTAAACTGCACTTTGATCTTATAACCGTCGATAAGAAACTCTTTTTCCTCGACCTGGTCCAATCCACGATAGTTGCCGGCAGACATTTCCCAGGTTTGGTTCTGCTCCAGGAGAAAATTTTTGAACCGATCGGTAGCTATGCTCATATTTTTATTTGATTCACCCATTTTTAATTATTTGTTCCTTCCGTCCGCCCCCTCTCCCCCTCCTTCCGTCGCCCCCTCTTTCTTTCATTCATCGCCTTTCTGGCCAAAAACTCAATCGTCCTGATCCGGTCTTTGTAGAGATTGTGTCCGTTCATCACTTCTACGCTCAATGAGGCATCGGAGTTGTCGTCCCACCGGCGGCAGAGGTAGATCGGGTTATAAATCCGTCCGATCTGGTAATATCTGGAGATGGCCAATCCAAGCGCATAATCTTCGCCGTAATTGACATTGGGCACTTTAATACTGCGAAGTACCGGGGTATAGAAGGCCCTTGGCGCTCCTAATCCATTGATGCGAAGCGCATTGTTCCGTCCGTTTTCGGGAGTCCACTCTTTGTGGTCGATAACGCCGGGAGGTATCTCCTGCAAATCGAAGTTGACCATCCGGTAGGAGCCGACCACCATGGCGCATTT
>JAMDDG010000368.1 GCA_023488865.1 Bacteroidota bacterium
AATTACGATACCGATGTGTTCCAGCCGATGATTACCGAAATCGGATACCTGGCCGGGAAAAAATACGGCGAAAACGAGAAGTCGGATATCGCCATGCGGGTGATCGCCGACCATATCCGCGCCATCGCCTTTGCCATCACCGACGGACAACTGCCATCGAACAACAAAGCCGGTTATGTGATCCGGCGCATTTTGCGCCGTGCGGTTCGATACGGCTATACCTTTCTGGGTTTCAGAAAGCCATTTATGCACCAACTGATCAACGTGCTGGCCGACCAGATGGGCGCCGCATTCCCCGAACTGAACAAACAGTGTGAGCTGGTCACCAAAGTGATCCGCGAAGAGGAAGATTCTTTCCTCCGTACCCTGGAGACCGGTATCCGCATGTTGGAAAATATTATGGAGGGCGCCAGAAAGAAAAACAATACAGAGATCAGCGGGCAGGTTGCTTTCGAACTATACGACACCTACGGATTCCCGCTCGATTTAACAGAGCTGATCCTGCGCGAAGAGTCTTTCACCGTCAACCGCGAAGAGTTTGAGAAGGCGATGGAGGAGCAGAAAAACCGTTCCCGGAATGCCACCCAACTCGAAACCGGCGACTGGATCGAAATCCGTCCTTTGGTTGAGAGCGAATTCGTCGGTTACGACACCACTGCCTCAGCGTTGAAAATTTGCCGCTACCGGAAAGTCAAGGATAAAAAAGGGGAGTATTTTCAATTAGTATTCGACAAGACCCCTTTCTATGCTGAATCGGGCGGCCAGATTGGCGATACCGGATTTATCGAAGCCGGTGGGATAAAGTTGGAAATCTTCGATACGATCAAAGAGAACGGACTAACCATGCATTTGGCCAAAGCGCTTCCAACCGATCCTGCTGCCACCTTCCATGGAGAGGTCAATGCCGCCAAACGCAGGTCGACTGCCAACAACCATACCGCCACCCACTTGCTGGACCATGCCCTGCGGGAAATCCTGGGTACGCATATAGAGCAGAAAGGATCATTGGTTACCCCTGATTCGCTGCGGTTCGACTTCTCCCACTTCCAAAAGGTATCGGACGAGGAGATTGAAAAAATTGAGAAGCGGGTAAACGAGCTGATCCGTCAGAATGCCCCCCGGGACGAGCGCCGCGAAATGCCGATGGCAGAAGCCGAAAAGTTAGGGGCCATCGCCCTGTTCGGTGAAAAATATGGAGACAAAGTAAGGGTGATCAAATTCGGCGAATCGATCGAGCTTTGCGGGGGCATCCACGTGGGCGCCACCGGTGAGATCGGGCAGTTCGTCATTATTTCGGAGGGATCGATCTCTGCCGGAGTCAGAAGGATTGAGGCCATCACCGCCGAAAGGGCCGAAGAATATCTCCGTGGTAAAGCTAAGACGGCCAAAGAACTGACTTTGCTGCTCAACAATCCCGCCGATCTGAAAGGAGCGGTTGAACAACTGCTTCAAAAGGTATCAGTTTTAAACAGCCAGATCGATGGCTTCAAAAAAGAGGCAGCCTCCGGTTTGAAAAAAGAGCTGCTCGCGCAGATTACCAGGGTCAATGGGATCAACTTCCTGGCAAGTAAATTACCTGTCGACGATGCGGGAATCATCAAAGACCTGGCTTTCCAGCTAAAAGGCGAAGTGGAGAACCTGTTCCTGGTTTTTGCTGCCGAAATTGACGGGAAAGCTTCTGTTCATGTGATGATTTCCGATCAATTAGTCAAAGAAAAAGGATTGCATGCCGGCAATATCGTGCGTGAACTGGCTAAGCTGGTCGACGGCGGCGGGGGAGGTCAGCCCTTCTATGCCAGCGCCGGGGGAAAGAACCCCAAGGGGATTTCCGACCTTCTTGCGAAAGCAAAAAAGATTGTTTTGGAAGCCAACAACTAATGGCTAACAGTTTTATAACGAAAGTCGTAATGCCTAAATATATGAGATAAAAAATGAATATCTTTGCTGAAGTAAGCGTATATTTGTTTAAATATTTTAGGTTATGCCAAAGATTTTTGAGTATTTGGGATTTGTCTTTTTCCTTTATTCCAATGACCATAAACCTTTGCATGTTCATGTACGCTTTGCGGAATATGAATCAGTGATTGAATTTGAAATTTTAGACGGGCAACTTATCAAAATAAAGTTTAAACGTTCAGGAAATAATAGACCTATTCCGTTTTCTTACCGAAAGGATATTGAAAAATTTGCATCGACCTACTACCTTCAAATTATTGAGAAGTGGACACAATTCTACTTGTTAAAAAAGGAGCCGATAAACGAAAAGATAACCAGAAAAATTAAATAACCATGAAAACTATTCAAGTTGAAAAGGCTAAATACATTGATGGTTACAAGATCGAAATTTTCTTTAGCGATGAAACCGTAAAAGTCGTCGACTTTGGAACTTTTATTTTAAAAAATCCCCACCCGGTACACGATAAATACCGGGATATCCAAAAATTCAAAAAATTTAAGATTGAGGCAGGTAATATTGTTTGGGGCGATAATTGGGATTTGATTTTTCCTGTTTCTCAAATCTACCGGGGGAAAATTAAAGCTTAAATTGCAAATCTGCACTTAATATTATCTGGAAAAATCCACCTGTTTATTCAAATGGTTCACAACAAATATTAGCGAAACCGAGAGTTTTGGTCCTATAATTCTTTCGGATAGTCAGAAACACAATTTGCAATAATCAATAATATTTATTTTTAGACAAAAATTGAATATGGAGGTAACGCGTACTTTCGATCTTCTTGAGTATTGTCTCAAAAATCTTTCCCGAGAAGATGCTGTTGCA
>JAMDDG010000095.1 GCA_023488865.1 Bacteroidota bacterium
AAATGAAATCATACTCATTTCTGATCTTTTCTATGACAGATCTCAATATTTTTTCACGATTGGGCATATTCAGCATTTCTATCTCAGCGCCAACTAAATCGATGTGGGAGGGAATCAGGTCAAAGCCGGGAATGGTGGTATTTAAAACGATATTCTTTGGATCCACATCATCCACTACACACTCATAGATGCTGGTTTTGACGTTTCGAACATCAAAACCCACTCCGGAGGTGGCATTGGCCTGAGGATCTGCATCAATCAGGAGCACTTTATATTCCAAGACTGCCAGACTCGCTGCCAGATTGATGGCTGTAGTAGTCTTACCAACACCACCTTTTTGGTTTGCGATCGCGATAACTTTTCCCATGAATAATATTTTTAGTCGGCTTCAAAGTTAGTATTTTAGTCGCAACGAGAATGGGGAGATGTAAAAATTGATGTTGCTTCCGGTAGAAAAGATATCGTTTACATCGGATCCACATCTACAATGATCTGAATTGTTTTGTTTTTATCCTTTGCCCTGATGCTCTCCAGCATCTGCTGCATTTGACGTTTGGCAGCAGTAACGGATATCTCGCGCTCTAATTTAAGCCACATCTGTTTCATGTACATAAGTTTAATACGGCTTACCGCCGGATATTCAGGTCCCAATAACCGGTTCCCGAACCTGGACCGCAAAGCTTCGGCACTCTCTTGCGCGATCCGGTCTAATTCAACTATATCCCTATGTTTCAGTGTGATCCGGATGATCCGGTAAAACGGGGGGTATTTGAAATCTTTCCGTTCAACGATTTGCTGGTTGTACATCCCCTCATAATCGTTGGCTACTACTTTTTGGATAATGAAATGGTCAGGTTGTGAAGTCTGGATAATCACTTTTCCCTGTTTGTGCCTTCTTCCCGCCCGACCGCTAACCTGTGCCATCAGCTGGTAGCTTCTCTCGTGCGACCTGAAATCCGGAAAGTTGAGCAGGTTGTCGGCATTCAGTATTCCAACAACCCGAACATGTTCAAAATCCAGTCCCTTGGTAATCATCTGGGTCCCTACCAGGATATCGGTATCACCACGGTCAAATCGTTGAAGGATATTTTGAAAGCCTTTTCTGGAGCGGGTTGCATCAAGATCAAGCCGTTCAATAGCGGCATTCGGGAAAAGCAGGGAAAGCTCTTCCTCAACTTTCTCGGTGCCAAATCCCTTGTTGGAAATATCGCCCGACTGGCAAGCGCCGCAAACCGAGGGGTAGTAAATTGAATAACCACAATAATGGCAGACCAATCGCCGGGTGTTTTTGTGGTAAGTGAGACTGACATCGCAATGGGCACACTTTGGGATCCAACCGCAACTTTTGCATTCGATGAAAGGGGAAAAGCCCCGCCTGTTCTGAAAAAGAATTACCTGCTCCTTCTTCTCCAGGGCGGAAGTGATCTCATCAAACAGTTCAGGGGTCAGGTACGAACGCATACTTTTGCGCTGGTAAGCCCTTTTAAGATCAACAGTAACGATTTCGGGAAGTTCGATCTGGGTGTATCTTTCTTTTAACTCAACCAGGCCATATCTTCCGGATTTCGCATTGTAGTAGGTTTCGACAGCCGGCGTGGCTGTTCCCAATAAAATCGGGATCTTTAGCATCGTCCCCAGCACGATGGCGCTGTCGCGGGCGTGGTACCTGGGTGCGGGATCATATTGTTTGTAACTGTTCTCATGCTCCTCGTCCACGATGATCAGGCCCAGCGCTGAAAATGGAAGGAAGATGGAAGAGCGGGTACCGATGACCAATTGATGGGAAGAATCTGTGCTGCCTGGTTGAAAATTAAGTACCTTGTTCCATATCTCGATGCGTTCGGAATCACTGAACCTTGAATGATAAACCCCTACCTGTTTGCCAAATACTTCCAGCAACCTGCTGATCATCTGGGTTGTCAGCCCGATTTCCGGTAGCAGGTAGAGCACCTGCTTCCCTTCTTTCAGGCACTTTTCGATCAGCTGTATATATATCTCGGTCTTTCCGCTCGATGTGACCCCGTGCAACAGGGTAACCGGATGGATGTTGAAAGAGGCTTCGATCTCCTCCAATGCCAACTGTTGGGCCGGATAAAGGGGATAGATTGCCCTTGTGGCCCCTTCCGAGGTTTCCAGACGGTCAATGGACTGTTCGTACACTGCCAGGATCTCTTTTTTGATCAGTCCGTTGAAAACAGTCAGACTGGCGCCGCTCTTCATCAGCAAAGCCTTTTTGGGATAAGCCTTGGCTTTCAAATCTTTGATCCCTTCGTTTTCTTGCAAAAAGATCAGAAGCATTTCGCGCTGTTTCGGGATTTTGATCAAAAGATCCAGGGTACGCAGCAATTTCTCTTCAGATACCATGGCTGAGCCGAATGTAACGATGGTTTCGGTCCGGGCTTTGTAACTTTCCCTGATCTCTTCGTCAATGTGGATCATCCCTTTTTTCAACAACTCCTTCAAAATGGGCAACGTACCTTTTTTTAACGCCGTATTGTTGAGCTCGTAAACGGAAATGCCTTTTTTCCCTTCGATTATTTCCAGCAAAAAACGTTCTTTGGGAGTCAATTTATCCCTGCCTTCTTTGCAACATTCTTCGTTCAGCGAAACCCGTGTCTCGCTTTCCAATTTGAGCCCGGATGGCAAAGCTGCCTTGAGCACTTCCCCAATTGTGCAATGGTAGTAGGTTGATATCCAATCCCATAGAAAAAAACAGTTCTCAGGCAGGATGGGTTTGTCGTCGAGTGCAGTTTCAATCAATTTGGCCTTGAAATTTT
>JAMDDG010000058.1 GCA_023488865.1 Bacteroidota bacterium
CCCCCCTTTATCAGTTTGTCCTTATAACAGTCTTGATTTATTCAGTCGGGGCTAAGATATAATAAGCATACTTACCGTCCGGGTACAAACCTTCGATGAGGATGGGTTTTTTATTGCTTGATTGCCTAAAGGCCCTTTCAATGTCTTCCTTGCTTGAGACAGGCACCTTATTAACATCCGTAATAATAAAACCGATTTTCATATTTATATCTTTCAACTTACCCTTTTTCAGGTTGGTGACCTGCACCCCGTCATCAATTTGCAATCTTTCTCTGTCCTTGTCCGAGATGGGGCCAAATTCAGCGCCAAGGGAACTAACCTGTTCCTTTACAATGGAAATATCCCCATTTACATTGCGCAAAACAACTTTTGCCTCTTTCAGGTCCCCGTTTCTGATGTAACCAACTGTAACTTCATTCCCCGGGCTGTACTTACCGATTTGTTCCTGTAATTTTGAACTTGTACTCACATTATTCCCGTTTATGGAAACAATTACATCACCTTCCCTGATCCCTGCTTTGCGTGCCGCACCCTCTTCCGTTGTACTTTTTACATAAGCGCCTTCCACTTTATCCAGCTTTTTCGCTTTCGCAATACTGTCATTAACGGTCTGTATCATCACGCCTAAAACAGCACGTTGTACTTCGCCATATTTCTTCAGGTCGGCAACCACTTTTGTGGCAATTGTAGCCGGGATTGCAAATGAATATCCTGAGTAAGAGCCGGTTTGGGAAGCAATTGCCGTATTGATCCCAACCAGATCCCCCCGGCTATTTACCAGCGCCCCACCGCTATTCCCCGGGTTGACAGCCGCATCAGTCTGGATGAATGACTCCAACGGCATCTTTCCGCTTACAATTCCTATGCTCCTCGATTTCGCACTTACAATACCGGCAGTGACCGTAGAGGTAAGGTTAAACGGATTTCCAATTGCCAATACCCATTCGCCTAATTTAAGGGCATCAGAATTGCCCCAGGTCAGATAGGGAAGATCTTTGGCTTCTATTTTGACAAGTGCGATGTCTGTGTTCGGATCGCGGCCAATAACTTTAGCCGTGAATTTACGGTTGTCGTCCAGAATGACCTGAACGTTTACCGCATCGTCGACAACATGGCTGTTGGTGACAATATAACCATCAGGACTTATCACTACCCCGGAACCGGAGGCAGTAGCAAATTGCTGCTGCGGTTCTCTGTAACCACGGGGAATTCCACCTCTTTGATGGTCAGGACCGAAAAAGAAGTCGAAGAACGGGTTATCAAAGCTGTCACCCTCCTGACCACGGACTTTTACCTCAATGTGAACAACGGCCTTTACACTTTTTTCTGCTGCCTGCGTCAGATCAGGTTGCTGGCCCTGGGGCAATTCGGATGAAACATAAGAGGTAAGGTGTACAGGAAGATTCTCACCCGCCACCATCGTTTTTTGATTGCCATTCGCAATATGTGTATACATGAACACTGCTAAAAGAGCTCCTGCAAAAGCGAATGAAAACACTTGAAGATTTTTTTTAAACTTTTCCATAACTTTAATTTTTAATAGCTCTAATTTGCGGCCCGTTTTATGAAGAAATTATGAAGAAAGATTATTAATTAAGTGTTTTTAAGCAATATAGGATATAATTAATAGTACCGGCATCAATTTTAACATGGTTTAGCAATTCGAACCGCTTTAGGGCTAAAACGGTTAATCGGGTGGCATTTTTGGAAAGCCTGGTGGCCTGCTGGACTACCCCATTTATTTAATACTGTCCTGAATGATTTCTGTCAGCAACTCCGTTAAATCCAACCCGGCTGCTTTGATCTGTTGCGGGATAAAACTGGTAGCGGTCATCCCGGGTACGGTATTGATCTCCAGAAAGTAGAAAGTCTGATCTTTCAGAATGTAATCAACCCGGACAATCCCCTTGCAGTTGCATAAATCATAGATCCGGGATGAAAGGTCTTGAATTTTCAGCGTAAGTACCTCATTAATTCTGGCAGGAGTAATCTCATCTGCCATGCCCGGTATGTATTTGGCTTCGTAATCGAAAAATTCGTTTTTGGAAATTACCTCAGTAACAGGCAAAACAAGTTTTTTTTCTCCAATTTTCACCACCCCGCAGGTAAACTCTTTCCCGTCAATAAACTGCTCGATCAGTACTTCAGGACTTTCTTTCATAGCCTTGTCGACAGCTTCGCCCAGCTCATTCGCTTTTTTCACTTTCGTGACCCCAAAACTCGAACCTCCGGCGCTGGGTTTGACAAACAACGGCAGTCCAAGCTCTTTCACTACTTCGACAGGCTCCAGTTTCTCGCCCAAAACCAGACGAATAGATTTAGCCATCTGAATACCATACGATTGAAGATATTTATTGGTGAAATTTTTGTTGAAAGTGAGCGCTGATGACTGAACCCCGCAGGAAGAGTACGGGATGCCAAGCATCTCAAAATAGCCCTGCAGGTTGCCGTCTTCGCCGGGAGTGCCGTGAATCATAATGTACGCATATTCGAAGCGGATCCGTTCCCCATTCAAATTAAAGGAGAAATCGCTGCGATCAACGGTGGTGAGCAGCCTTTCTCCGTCCAGAACGTTCCATTCTCCATTCCGGATGAAAACCATCCAGGGGGTGAACAACTTACGGTCGATTGCTTGCAGGACATTGGCCCCGCTTTTTATAGAGACTACATATTCAGAGGAATCCCCTCCGGTTACGATGGCTATATTTCTCATAATTTAAAACTGTGAAGGAAATGTGAAAATTGGAAAATGTGAAAAT
>JAMDDG010000433.1 GCA_023488865.1 Bacteroidota bacterium
TCACATTTTCCAATTTTCACATTTTCCAAATTGTTAAAAAGTTTTTATATTTGCACCCGCAATCCCAAAACAACCGTGTGTTGCAGGGAACGCTTCCAAGCGGGAATAGCTCAGTTGGTAGAGCACGACCTTGCCAAGGTCGGGGTCGCGAGTTCGAGTCTCGTTTCCCGCTCAACAAAAACGTTAATTGATATAGGACATCCTTCCTGCGGGAATAGCTCAGTTGGTAGAGCACGACCTTGCCAAGGTCGGGGTCGCGAGTTCGAGTCTCGTTTCCCGCTCCACAAGGATGCCCAGGTGGTGGAATGGTAGACACGTTGGACTTAAAATCCAATGGCCATTATGGCCGTGCGGGTTCAAGTCCCGCCCCGGGTACAATAAATGCGACAAAACCTGCTGAATATCAGCGGGTTTTATTGTTTAATGGGGTTTTATCGCAAATAGCCCTTGCAATTAAATAAACCCGACTCGTTTGTAGAAATTTTCAGATTGACTCTTTCAGCGCCTCTGGCAGCATCAGCAAAAACGGTAGGCACCTCTCCCAATGCAAAGCGTAATAATTGAATCCCAGGGCAATATTTTGGTAATATTCCGGGCGATGGTCCCAATAGTATTTTTCGGCCTGAATTGACCAGGCGGCCGCCCCAAGTTTTGAAACCAGAAACCATTTTTCCACCAGTCGGGCAGTCCGTCCGTTCCCGTCCTCAAATGGGTGGATCAGGGCAATCCAAAGATGGATCATTGAGGCATAATAAAAAACCTCCTTGTAACTCAAATCTCTTTTTAGTAGCTCCGCAATGTCGGCAAAAAGCTTGTTTAATTCATCGGTGACAAATTCCGGTTCAACTGCCAAATAGATAGGTCTAAGCGTTTTTGCATCCCTTACGCCAATTTGCACCTTCCGTACCTTGCCCCTTGCCTTTGCCGGAAGCATTGTTTTTGAAAGGATTCCATGGACTTTTAAAAAATTGGTCTGGTTAAGTTTATTTTCAGATGCAAATTTGTAGGCGGTAACAAGCTCTTCAATTTCCTGTACCTCTTTTTTCTTTGGTGAACTTTTATTTTCACGGTTACGAAAAAAACTATTCACATCCAGTGTGTTGCCCTCAATCTTTGAGGAATAAAGAGAGGATGCAATAAGGTAATATTCAAAATCTTCTGTCGAAAACTGCGCTTTCCCTTTCAGTTTATGAAACATGTTTAACCAATCAACTTCACATTGTGAAACGTAGCTTTCAAGGTGTTCCTGAAGAATGAATTTTAAATGCTTTCCCATACAGTAAATTTAATCATTTTAAGGATAAATATAAAAAAAATGATCAACGGGGGGCAGTATTTTGTATAAAACGAGAAAAATTGAAAATAAAATCAATAAAATAAAATTGTCAAACACCTTGCCCATGCAATCTTTGATGAAGGCATAAAATACATGGTGAAACATTTGGAGAATGATATTAATATTGATATCTTTGTGTTTTAATTAAGTTATGAAATATTCTGAACTGGAACGGAAATTAAAAAAGCAAGGGTGTTACTGGATAAGAGACGGTAAAAAACACCCTTGGTGGTTTAGCCCGATAACAGGCAAGGAGTTTCAAACAGGCCATCACAAAAACGAAGAGGTGAAACCTGGAACCTGAAATCAAATAAGTAATGTGAAATAATTAATGCCGTATTCTTCAAAAATTTGACCCCTCTAAATCTCCCCGAGGGGGAGACTTCAGATTCGTGTTCTAATCAACATCAGCGCAGAACTCCCCTCCTTTGGAGGGGTCGGGGGAGGTCAAAATGAGGAGGTTTTAAAGTATGACATTATTTTGTTCTTCTTACTTAGTTAAAGATTCAGGGATTAAATTTTAAAATCATTGATATCATGAAACGAGCATGTTCACTAAACACAAACACGGATGAAAAATCAACTGCGAGTTCCATCCGGCCTTTTAAAACAAGTTATTCACGGATGAAAATTGACGTTTTCATTGAAAAAGGGTTGGACGGTACTTTTGACGTACATTTTGGGGAGCAAACAAAAGGCTTAACATTTGGTTTGTTGGGACAAGGTAATACGGTAAAGGAAGCAATAGACGATTTTTACAATAGCAGGGATGAAATAAAAGAATATTACACTGAAACCGGCAAATCATTTCCAGCGAATTTGGAGTTTACGTTTAGATACGATACTGCTTCATTTCTTGCATACTATTCACGTGTTTTCTCTCTGGCAGGCTTAGGCAGGCTAACCGGTGTTGCGCAAGGCCAATTGAGCCACTACGTGACAGGAACGCGTAAGCCAAGCCCGAAGACGGTTCAAAAGATCGAAAAATCACTGCACCAATTTGCAGAAGAAATAGGCCGGGTTCAGTTGATTTGATCCTTTATAAAAACTTCTTTAAGGATGATGCCATGTCAATTGATTAACCTGAAAAATGGGATTAAGCTGCCGGCTTTATTTTGTCGATGATGGTGTAGGCTAATTTAAAACCGGTGTTAATTACATCGACCGATAATATACCGTCATAATAACCATCAAGATGTAAAATATTGTAGGCGCTGTTTAAATATCCGAGCATTTTTTTGTCAATTTTTGAAGTATTGGCGCGGTAAAACTCAATTGATTTTCTGTTTTTTGGCGCTTTTACTTCTTTTAATATAAAATATCCGTCCAATGCTTTCAATACTGCATTGTAAGCAATACCGCTGGCAGTTTTTACATATTTACTGTCTTGGTATAAATCATCTTCTTTCCCGGCCTTTTT
>JAMDDG010000351.1 GCA_023488865.1 Bacteroidota bacterium
AGGAGCGTTACAGAAAACAGGCATCGCAGTGTTCAGAAGATTTTCTGACTGCCGCGTTGATCCTCGCTTCTGAGTGCGATATTCAGTACAAAAATTCATCCAACCAACGTTTTCTGGTTGAATTGACGTTGATCAGGTGTGCGCAATTGGTTGAGCAGTTAAAAAAAAAACAATTGACGAAACCGTAGCCAGTTTCACGATCTTGCCTGTTTTTAAGATTGGCAATCAGGTTTCTGACTCTGGAAAAAAAACGGCAACGCCACCGCAAGCAATCACAAATACTCCATTAGTTGGTGAACCTCCTGTAAGTCGCCTCACTGATTCGGAAAGACGGACCAGATCAAGGCACAACGATATCCTCTCAACACCCTCCATTTCAGGAATGTTGAACGGAATGCAGGGAGTCTCAGAACCTGCTCACGCTTCGGTAAAGAGTAAAGAAATTCAGAAAGAACAACCTTTTGATTCTGATCAGCTGACGAAGGCATGGAAAGCGTTTGCCGACACGGTCGATGCGGCGCAGCTAAAATCTGCCCTTTCTGTCAGGGAGCCCATTTTATTGGATAATTTCAGGGTGGGGTACAATCTGGACAATGAGGTTCAACGGCATCGTATCGTTCAGGATCTGAAACCAAAATTATTGGCCTGTCTGCATAAGGTTTTGCAAAATGATCAAATCGATATTGAATTTAATGTAGTTGAAAATCTGGAACAGATTATGAATAAGCCCTATACGGATCAGGAAAAATTTAAGTCAATGTTGGAAAAATATCCGGTACTCGGCATTATGAAACAGCGATTCGGTTTAGATTTTGAATAAAAGTCCCATAAGACTTTTCAATGCGAAAATCTTGTTACTCAACCATAATTTTGTACTTTTACCGATCCAAAAATAGATAACTCAAAACTGAATTATAGATGCAAAAAATTAAAGTAAATAACCCTGTTGTAGAGCTTGACGGGGATGAGATGACCCGGATTATCTGGAAAATGATCAGAGAGCAGTTGATCCTGCCCTTTGTGGATGTCGATATCAAATATTATGATCTGGGTATTGAACACCGGGATGCCACCAACGATCAGGTAACAGTCGATGCTGCCAACGCGATCAAAAAATACAAAGTGGGCATCAAATGTGCCACAATCACTCCCGATGAAGCAAGGGTAAAAGAGTTTGGGCTCAAAAAAATGTGGAAATCGCCCAATGGAACCATTCGTAACATCTTGGATGGCACCATTTTCCGCGAACCGATCGTGGTTAAAAATGTTCCTCGTCTGGTTCCGCAATGGACAGCCCCGATCATGATCGGCCGTCATGCATTTGGCGATCAATACCGGGCTACAGATATAGTGGTAGATCGTCCGGGTAAACTGATGCTGACTTTCAAGGCAGATGACGGATCGGAACAAGAGGTACATGATGTGTATCATTTTGATGGTCCGGGCGTTGCACTTGCCATGTACAATACGGAGGAGTCTATCCGCGGCTTCGCGCACAGTTGCTTCAAAATGGCGTTGACCAAAAAATGGCCGCTCTATCTTTCTACCAAAAACACCATTTTGAAAAAATACGATGGTTTCTTCAAAGATATTTTTGAGGAGATCTTCCTGAAAGATTACAAAGCTGATTTTGATAAAGCCGGGATTACTTATGAACATCGTTTGATTGATGATATGGTCGCTTCTGCATTGAAGTGGAATGGCAATTTCATCTGGGCTTGTAAAAACTACGATGGTGATGTTCAGTCGGATACCGTTGCACAGGGCTTTGGCTCTCTCGGATTGATGACTTCCGTGCTACTGACCCCGGATGGAGGCACTATTGAAGCAGAAGCCGCTCACGGCACAGTAACCCGTCACTACCGTGAATACCAGAAAGGCCACCCGACCTCTACCAACCCAATTGCATCCATTTTTGCCTGGACCCGCGGTTTGGATTTCAGGGGCAAGCTGGATGGCAATCAACCTTTGAGGGATTTTGCTGCGCTGCTTGAAAAAGTATGTATCGACACGGTTGAATCAGGGAAGATGACCAAGGATTTAGCGCTTTCAATTTATGGCGATAAGCTGACACCTGCCAATTATCTGACTACCGAGAAATTTATGGAAGCGCTGGCTGAAGAGCTGAATAAGCGGATGAAGTGAGTTCATATACTTAGGGTGAACCGATAGGATTAAAGTTAAAATTAATTGGACCATGTTAAAAAAATCAATAGAAACAGCTTTAAATCAGCAAATTAATGCTGAATTCCATTCTGCCTATCTTTATTTATCCATGACTTCCTATTTCCAGTCAATAGGAATGGCAGGATGTGCAAATTGGATGAAGGTGCAGCACCAGGAAGAGCTCGCACATGCTACGCACATTTTCGATTATGTTTTGGAAAGGGGCGGACGTGTTTTACTGACCCCCATTGCCAAAGTCGAAGTGGATTTTAAAAATGTACTTCATGCTTTTGAAGAAACATTGATCCATGAGGTTAAAGTATCAGGTTTGATCAACAATCTGATGGATATTGCCATCAAGGAGAGTGACCATGCCACCAAAAGCTTCCTGCAATGGTTTGTGGACGAACAGGTTGAGGAAGAGGCAAATGTAGAACAGATACTCAACAACCTGAAATTGATCAATGGGGAAGGGCAGGGTTTGCTGATGTTGGACCGCGAAATGCAGGCCAGGGTCTTTGTAAACCCGTTTCCTGCAAAGGCATAAAACAGATTTTCGATTGGAATTTCCCCACTCT
>JAMDDG010000239.1:0-2421 GCA_023488865.1 Bacteroidota bacterium
CAGCCATAAGGGCAGGCCTGAATGCAATATTTGCATCCGATGCAATATTTCTCGTCGATCAGTACAATGCCCTCTTCGCTTACAAAGGTAGCTCCGACCGGACAGACCTGAACACAGGGTGATTTGGCGCAATGGTTGCACATTTTTGGAACGAAGAAGGTCTTCTCGATCTCCTCCGTCGGGACAGTCTGGGTAAACCCATCAATTCCGCCATTGGGGGATACTACATTGATAGAACCATCTTTGCGAATGGTATATTGTTCTACCCAACTTCTGAAGAAGAAGGGTTCCGGAGGTACATTGTTTTCAATTTTGCAGGTTTTGGCGCAGGTGCCGCAACCGATACATTTTTCAATATCGATGGCGATACCGTACCAGGGACCTTTGGTGTTGCGCTTTTCTGCGGCATATAAAACCGCGTTGAAAGCTGGCAAGGTGGAGGTAGCTACCAGCGTTCCGGCAGCGATCCCGGCATTTCTAAGAAAATTGCGACGGGTTAAGCTTGTTTTTTTCTCTGTCATGGCTGATGGGGATTATGACAAATGACACATTTTTTTCCAGGGTTGTGCCCTTGGATGTTCTGCTGCGTGATCGCTTTTTCAGGACGGGCTTTGTTGATAGAATGGCACTTCCCGCAAAATTCCCTGGAATCGGGTTTAATCAGTTTCTCCGTTTTGGGATTTTCGATGTGTTTGTAAGCAGCGCCATGGCAACCTTCACAGGCCAGATCGCTGTGGTAACCCTCGCTTTTCATCGTGACAATCGTGTCGTGGCAACTGACACAACTCTTGCTGCCAACGTAATGGATGGGAAGGGCTGCGATTTCATTCAAAGCTTTACCCCTGTAATGGCCATACTGGCCAAAGGAATCAGGAGTAAGCGCATGTTTGAGGAGTAAAAACAGGGACACTATTACAACCCCCGTCATTAGTAAACGTTTTAGATGTAAAGGCATATACTTAAATTCTTGTTTAGAAGTTTGGAATGATAAGGTTTCAAATATATAAATATATCAATACAAAACAAATAATGACCTGAGAATTAAGGTTTAAGCAGAATGATTCTTAATAAAGAAGCGCCTCTCTTATTTTAGAATTTCGATTTTCGATTTTGGATTGACGCCTCTTTCAAAATGGTAGGAGTATTTTATTATACAGAGAAAAAGAAGGATGAAAAACGAACCGTAGAGACGTAGCATGCTACGTCTCCTGTAATGAAAAAAATATTAACCTCCTATTAATTAGCACATCAGCTTATTCACGCATGATCCAATTTTCACATTTTCACATTTCCACATTTTCACATTTTTCTCTTTCCGAATGCAACGGTGATCCCCAGCCACGGAGCGGCCACAAAACTACCAACTCCGGTTCCAACCGGCATCATCAGGCCGTAATCGAGACCGGCATTTTTGATGATCTGCCGGCCGCCTATCATGATAATACCTGCACCCGACGATCCGTCGGTAAAGAAATAGTTTTCGCTGAGCAGGTAGCTGCGGGCGCCAACCCTTAACATGCCGTTGAGGTTGAGGATAGGGGTATTGGAAACGGATCCGCCTGAGAAGCCATATCCGATGCCCAGACTCACATTTTTATCCCTGGAGCCGAGGGTGGCAATGCCATAGAAAATGCCAATTCCGCCCGATGATTCGCCCAGAGCGGTAGCCGCCAGGATACCCGCACCCACGTTGAATTTATCTTTGGTGACAGGTACGGATACTTTGGCGGTAATCCAGACCGGCGTTGGGGCGCCGCCAAAGAGAAAGAGCGGCACCAGTCCGCCGCCAACAGAAATGTAATCATTGATCCCCACGGCAAACGAGTTCATCAGCACCCAGATGTTTTGGTAGTAACCTTCCCCTTTTTTCAACCCGTAGCCATTGGGCGAAAAGAAGTAACGGGTCGACTGCGGGTTGTCGAACCAGTATTTATTCCCCTTTAACTGTTTGGCATTTAGGGGTTCCATTTTTTTGATGTCTGATTGCTGAAGGGTAATTTCGCCTAACTTACCCGCATTGAAAATAACTTTCACAGAATCGCTCGTCACTATCTGTCCCGTGTAACTGTTGCCATCTTTGGTTTCGATAAGATATGCCTTTGTTTCGGGCTTGTTCTGAGCAAAACCAACAATGACCATCAGAAAAAGTGCTAATGTCAGGAAGATACGGAGGTCGAAGTTTTTGGTTTTCATAAGTTTGGAGTTAATTGATTTGTACTTAACAGGAGAAAACCGCTTTTTGTTTCAAATATAACATATTCTTTCTTCTCTCTCCCCGAAATGCCTTATCTTTGTATAAAGGACTCCCATGAATGATTCAGACACCCTCATTTACCTCCGCAATCCGCAACTGGACCTTGCTTTTGACTTTGTTCAGTATACCGGTCAAAACCTTTTCCTAACGGGGAAAGCAGGGACCGG
>JAMDDG010000239.1:3217-14610 GCA_023488865.1 Bacteroidota bacterium
GCTCAGGTGATGTTTGTGAAGAACGATCCTTCTCCCGGTAAGCGGTTTTTCAATGGAAAAATCGGCAAAGTCACCGATATGGAAGAGGATCAGATCGAAGTGCGGTGCCCGGGCGAAGATTTTCCCATCTACGTTGAAAGGTTGGAGTGGCAGAATACAAAATATGCACTCAACGAAGTGACCCAGGAGATTGAAGAGGAGGTGATCGGCACTTTCAGCCAGTTTCCGCTTAAGCTTGCCTGGGCCATCACCATTCACAAAAGTCAGGGGCTCACCTTCGAAAAGGCCATCATCGATGCACGCGCTTCGTTTGCCCATGGACAGGTTTACGTGGCGCTGAGCCGGTGCAAATCTTTCGAAGGACTGGTGCTCAGCACCCCGATTGCCATCCACAGCATCAAAACTGACTCCACGGTAGTGCAATTCAGTGAAGAGGTGGAACAAAATCAACCCGGACCTGCCGAATTGGAGCAATCCCGCAAGGAATACCTGCAACAACTGATTGGCGAACTGTTCGATTTCAAACCGATATTGAGGCAGTTACAGTACATCCAGCGACTTTGGGAAGAGCATTCGGCCCAACTGCTTGGTTCGCTGAACTTCGCTGTTCGAGGTATGGTTGCTCCTCTGCAGAGCGACATGATTGAGGTAGCTGAACGTTTCGAAAACCAGGTGCGACAACTGCTGACAGTCGGTCCGAACCCCGAAGGGAACCCGCAATTGCAGGAACGTATCCGGAAGGCTTCCGAATTTTATTACAACAAACTGGAGTCGGTGCTGGAACAGCCTTTAGCCGAAGCTACCTTTGAAAGCGACAACAAAACGGTCCGCAAAAGTTTCGGTGAAGCAACCGGCAAACTCCAAAAAGAGATACAGATCAAGAAAATCTGTCTTGACCTGTGTAAAAACGGATTCAATACCAAATTGTACCTCGAGACCCGTTCGAAGGCTGCTATTGAGGCAGAAGAAACGACCCGTAGCCGGAAGAAAAAGGATAGTCCGGCCGCATTTTCTGCCTACCCGGATTTTTATTCGCAACTCAAACGTTGGCGGGAAGAAAAGGCCGAACTGTTGCAGGTCGAGATCGCCCGCGTCCTGGCACAGAAAACGTTGCTGGAAATTGCACAGACCCTACCGGTAACCGGAAAAGAATTGAAAGAAGTAAAGGGAATGGGTGGGGTACGGATGAAACAATTTGGCCGTGAAATACTTGAAATGATTCTTGCCTACCGGGAAGGCCATGGAATGGAGGTTCCGGCGGAAGCCGAAAAAGAGGCCGAAAGGGCCGGGATGGACTCCAGGCAGATCAGTTACGAACTATTTAAGAATGGGCTCACCATTCCCGAAATTGCCCGTAACCGGCAGATGGCGCTTTCGACCATCGAAGCCCATCTGCTGAACTATGTCGGCAGTGGCGAAATTGCCATCGACCGCCTGGTTGATCAGCGTAAAGTGAAAGTCATCGAAGAGTGTATCGAGCTGAACAACTTCCGTCAGCTAAGCGATTTGAAGGCAAAATTGGGGGATGAATACAGCTATTCGGAGATCAGGTTTGTGCTGAAATACCTGGAGATTAACAATTAACATCAGAAATCAAAGATAATTTTGGATTTTCAATTTTGGATTTTCGATTAGGAGTGAGCCATAGGGTTGATTGATGTTTTTTTACCGGAATTTTGTAATTTGCAGCACATTCTAACGAAGATCAGAACTGAAATTTGTCGAGAAAAGAACTCTTATCTGTTTCAGTTCCTTGTAAAACCAAATTATGAAAAAATATATCCTGGCATTTGATCAGGGAACGACCAGTTCACGCGCCATTGTTTTTGACCACGATGGTTTGCCGTTAGCAATCGCACAGAAAGAATTCACCCAAATTTATCCCAAACCGGGTTGGGTCGAACACGATCCGGATGAGATCTGGTCAACTCAGGCCGGGGTTGCTTTCGAAGCCATGACGAAAGCCGGGCTGACAGGCGTCAACATAGCTGCAATCGGAATTACCAACCAGCGCGAGACGACTGTGGTATGGGACAAGAAGAGTGGCAGGCCGGTTTACAATGCAATCGTGTGGCAGGACCACGCTTCGCTGGGACGAAGAATTACTTGAGCTTTTCGATATCCCGGCAGGAATTCTGCCCGAAGTGAAGTCGTCGAGCGAAATTTATGGCAAAACTACCGGCCAATTTTCTACTTCAATTCCTATTTCGGGCATGGCCGGCGACCAGCAGTCAGCGCTTTTCGGTCAGATGTGCATTGAGCCGGGGATGATAAAAAACACCTATGGCACCGGCTGCTTCATGATGATGAACATCGGAGACCGGCCAATTGAATCAAAGAGCAAACTTCTGACCACAGTAGCCTGGAAAATTGGGAATGAAACAACCTATGCGCTCGAAGGCAGTATTTTTATAGGTGGGGCTGTGGTGCAATGGCTTCGCGATAGTTTGGGGATTATCCGCACTTCGGATGATGTTGAACGGTTAGCGGCCGAGGTAAAAGATAGTGACGGGGTCTATTTTGTCCCTGCTTTCGCCGGATTGGGGGCGCCTTACTGGAACCAGCATGCACGCGGTACCCTGACGGGGATTACACGGGGATCAACCGCAGCGCACATAGCAAGGGCCGCGGTCGACAGTATTGCCTATCAAACATTGGAGGTGTTGCTTGCCATGCAGAAAGACTCCGGTGTTACCATCCTGGAGTTGAGGGTGGATGGTGGCGCTACGGTGAACAATTGCCTGCTTCAGTTTCAGGCAGATTTGTTGCAAACCAAGGTAGTGCGGCCAATGATCACCGAAACCACGGCATTGGGTGCAGCCTATCTTGCCGGACTGGCCGTTGGCTACTGGTCAGACATTTCTGAAATCAGTCAGCAATGGAAGCTCGACCGTACTTTCTCCCCGGGTATTCCTGCCAGCGAAACCACTTCGCTGATCAAAGGATGGCATCGGGCGGTAAAAGCGGCAACTGCCTGGGCGGCGGAAGAAGAATAAAGGAAGTGCCTAAAGTGAGCTAAAGTGCCTAAACTACTTGCTGTTAGATACTGATATGTTTGAAGTCCCTAACTTTAGGCATTTTAGGCACTTTAGTTCACTTTAAAATAACCTCCAGTACCGGAATTTCTACCGGAGGTTTCAGTATTGGTAACTGAAAGTTCACGGTTTGGGCCTCTCCACCGCTTCCTTTACGGTACAAGATCTCAGAGGCATCGTGCAGAAATTGAACGTACTTTATTTTATCCGCCATATTTTTCATCTTTAGATTGCCCATTGGATAGGAAAGCAAGTGAATGTACAATCTTTTGGTTTTCGGGTTGTAGGTGAGGAGGGTATTGTCCGGAGCGACAAACTCTGCCGGCGCCTCGGTGCAACCATAGATGGAACGGTTGTTGTATTTCATCCATTCGCCCATGGCCTTGAGCCGATCCTGTGCCCTGTAATCAAAAACCCCGCGTCCGGTCGGACCAACATTCAGCAACAAATTTCCGCCTTTGCTCACCGATTCGATCAGCAGTTCAAGCAGTTGGGCCGGACTCTTCCAACTGGTTTCGTCACGGTAGTAACCCCAGGATCCGGAGAAGGTCTGGCAGGTTTCCCAATATACCTTTTGGCCGTTGTATTCGGGCCATTTGTCCACTTTATATTGCTCGGGGGATTCAAAATCCCAGCCATAATCTTTGTCTTTCAGGTCGAGCCGATCGTCGATAATGATGCCCGGCTGCAGGGTGCGGACCATCTTCAACAGATCTTCTGAACCCCAGTCGTCGCGTCCTTTGCCATTTTTTCCGGGGAAGGAGAAGTCAAACCACATCACGCTGATCTCACCATAGTTGGTCAGCAGCTCGCGCACCTGGTTCTTCAGGTATTCGCGGTATTTGGCCATGTCGCGGCCCTTGTTCACCCGGGCATAGGCAGAATCTGATTCCTGCCGCTGCGGGTGGTTCCGGTCGATGGTGTAATCAGGGTGGTGCCAGTCGATCAACGAATAGTAAAACCCGACCTTGAGCCCTTCTGCCCTGAATGCGTCCACATATTCGCGTACGATGTCGCGTCCGAACGGGGTATTGGTCGATTTGTAATCGGTAAATTTGGAATCGAAATTGCAGAAACCTTCGTGGTGTTTCGCGGTCAAAACCACGTATTTCATCCCCGCTTCTTTGGCCATTCGGGCCCACTCTTTGGGATTGTAAAGATCCGGATTGAACTCCTCGAAATACTTCTGGTACTGTTCGTTGGTCATCCGCTCATGGTTCTTGACCCATTCGTGGCGGGCTGGCAGCGCATACAGGCCCCAGTGGATAAACATTCCGAAACGGGCATCTGTCCACCAGGCCATCCGTTTGCTTTTTTGTTCGGCGGTTTCATGTTTGTATTGATCTTGAGCGGTAGTCCGCAGACTGACCGAAGTCAGTAGTAACAGGCTGATTAAGCCGATTTTTAAGTTGTTTCTCATTTGGTTGATTTTAGAATTGTGTTATAGTTGTTTTTAAAAGTTTTTACATGCGAATATCGCCAGTTATTAATTCAGGAATTTCATAATTAACAGAAGAGCTGAAACCTACGATATCAATCAGCTGAATACCCAAAGCCAATTCAAGTTTTGAAATGGTTTCAAGCGAAAGGTTTTCACTTCCTTTTACTATTTTATTGATGTATTGGGCTGATACACCCATTTTTTCTGCCAATTCTTTTTGGCTGCTTTTCTGATCAGTAATCGCCCTGAGGATTTTAATAGCAATTAACGCTGACTTATCGAGCCATGCATGATTCTCTTGTC
Source organism: Bacteroidota bacterium (assembly GCA_023488865.1). Taxonomy (GTDB): domain Bacteria; phylum Bacteroidota; class Bacteroidia; order Bacteroidales; family Prolixibacteraceae; genus CAINVV01. The sequence goes on from JAMDDG010000239.1 coordinate 7,997, forward strand.
TCCATTTTGCTTTTTCGAGCCATCCGGATTTTTCCGTGCTGACTAATTTTTCAAAATTTCTTATTCTTTCTGTTTCCATAATACGCTAAATATCTAACTCATTAAAAGAATCTATATCAAATACGCCCTGATCTTTCAAATAGTTTCTACATAATTCCATCTTATCCAATTCTTTTGCGGTATGGAGCCTTTCTCCCATTTTATGGGTAAGTTTTATAGCGCCACCGGTTATCACATAAGTATTTGCATCAATTCGTAATGCATACAATCTTAACCATCTTCTTTTTGATTTTTGTTTTGCCAATTCAATAGTTCGCGATTCATTATCATCAAGATTAACAAAAATGGAATCTAAATCAGGGATTTTTTGCGATGACAAATCAATTAATTTTTTACGTAAACCGGCAGCTTCTTTTCTTGTTTCAATAATCGCGTCATCTACTTCAAGTTGATAATATTTCAAATCTTTACTGTTTTCTTCAAAAAACTTTCGAAGCAATTCGAAGTCATTCCATTCATCAAATAACCTTTCGAGTTCATCAAATTCTTCTTCAGGATATTTAAACGAATACAAATGAGCGTCAAATATAGGAACTATTTCCATAAAATCAACTTATAGGTTTATTATTTTTTCAATGAGCTGATTTTTAATATCTCTAATATCGTTTGCAATTTCAATAAAATGCCATTCAAGATAATTGTATTTCTCTTTCAATGAATTAACAACAGGAACCCAAAGGTTTTCGACAAAACGCCTCTTCCCTGTTATCTCTTTTCAAAATTGAACCACAACTGCACAAATGCCTGATGCACATGGGTAATTTCCGATATGGGCCGCATAATTACTTTCCCGATTGAATAATAACCCTCATGTTTGTATGGCATCTCCAGATAAGCATCCGCCAGATTGGACGAGGCCGGGGCCATGTTTTTACCTGATGAGGTTCGTTCAGGTCCGTTGGACGGAAGATAGATCACATTCCTCTGTGAGGGTTCGGCCATAAAAGAAAGCCCCGTTGCATCATCCACACCGAGCAGATAAGGACCGTATTGAAGGGCTGCTCTCAGCGGTGTTACAGCCATTTCGGTCAATGCAAATGAGTGATGATCAGTGGTGGTTAACTTCAACCGGTAGTCAAAATCTATCCTGATTTGATCCCCTTTTTTCCAATTTCCTTCCAGGAGCAGATATCCGTTTTCAGTTTTCCCGGTTACGATTTTCCCATTTAAAAACAGGGTGGTTTTATTCGACCAATTCGGATTCCGCAACGAAATTACAACTGGGTTTTTACCGCACGAATCGATCCGGATGGTATAAGAAGGGCTGTTTTTTGACGCTTTGGATAGAGTAAAAGCCAGTTCAGCGTCTTTGAATTTTGAGTAGGCATAAAGGTTCACAGGGTTTCCGGGTACGGTTATCCTTGAAAAAGCGCTCAGGTACCGGCCGCACTGGTCCCCGCTGAACTCTGTAAAACGGCGTGCAAATTGAGGATCCAGTGTTACGCCCGCCAGCAAAAAATCTTCGGTCAGTTTCGGCCCATCGCCAAATACAATCCGGTTGGAGGCCAGTTTTATCCGGGAATCCAGTTCATCTGCCACTGAATGGGATTTAGGAGAAACCGTAGGTGCGATTTTGGGATCGTTGTGTCTATCCCCTTTTATAGCTGCCGGTTGAGACCAGACAGAGGTGACACAAAGTGACAAAATCAGGACAAGTGCAAGGCCCGAAAGGTTTACAAAACCTTTCGGGCCTTTTCCGTTATTTGATTCCATAATGGTCGCTGAGAATTTTGCTGAAGAGCTTTCCTGGTAAGATATACTTGATGACAACGGCCAATTTTTGTTCAAAAGAGGCAATGATGTAGCGATGTTTGGGATTTTTGCACGCAACAACCTTTACCAGCTTTTTCGCCAGGATTTCGGGTTTCCACCCTTTGGATTCGTCGTTTTCGATGATCGCGAGCGTTTTGGCAAACTGGGATTGGTATGGATCACCTTCCCCGGTAGGTGCAAGAAATCCCCTGCGGTTGGCCGAATTATGGGTATGGAAATCGCCGGGATTAATAACTACCACTTTGATATTGAACTCTTTTACCTCCATCCGAAGCGCTTCGCTGAATCCTTCGATGGCAAATTTACCGGACGAATAAATGCCTTGGTAGGGAAGGCCCATTAATCCGCCGATGGAACTAAAATTGATGATCGTACCACCCCCTTGTTTACGCATCGCCGGTAATACAGCCTGGGTGAGCTGTACCAATCCCAGAAAATTGGTGTCCATTTGAAGCCGGATGGTTTCAATGGGCAGGGTCTCAATCGGACCCCCGGTATGCATGCCCGCATTGTTGATCAATACATCAATTCTTCCCTCATTTCCCAGGACCGTTTCAACCGCTGAGGAAATTGATTTGCTGTCTGTTAGGTCCATCTGCAAAACATTCACCTGTGGATCGGATACGGTTTCTTTCCGCACCGTTCCATAAACGGTATTGCCCTCTTTTGCTAACAGCGAGGCCGTTTCTTTCCCGAAACCGGAGGAGATGCCCGTGATAAGGATAACTTTCTTCATAAACTTGCGTGTTTAGTATCCGGAATTTTGGTTATAAGTGTATAACAATAGTTTGGTAAATTTTTTAATTATGATTCTTTAAATATTGAAATACATTGAAATACATTGAAATACATTGAAATACATTGAAATACATTGAAATACATTGAAATACATTGAAATACATTGAAATACATTGAAATACATTGAAATACATTGAAATACATTGAAATACATTGAAATACATTGAAATACATTGAAATACATTGAAATAAAAGATATTTTGCAATTCACTGATTATTAGTAGTTGATAAAAAACGCCAAAGTATTATATAACGGGAAATGAATTATTAAGTCGTTGTATTTCAGATGTTAATAATGCCGGTTGGACAAAATTTAATTGATCGCTCAACTTATCTTACAAAAATAGCTACTATTTCTGGTTTAATCTCAGGCTTTTTTAACTTTGGTGGGTGAAAAATATTGCACAGAGTTGCATGGGAAACTACGAAGAAAGAGGGGGAGAACAGGAGAATGGGCGAGGGGGTGAATTCAACTCCCGGGATTAAAGCGTTTCTTTCAGCACTTACGGATCTTAACGTCTAAAACCTGAAACTTGTTTAAACTAAAAACTCTGTATGAAATTTCAGTAGAATGTTACATAACAAAAAACATAATTACTATGGATTATGACGTCAGAATTAAAGAATTGAACCTGCAATTACCTCCCGTTTCTGCCCCCAAAGGGTTGTATCGCCCGTTGGTAATTGTTGACAACCTTGCCTATCTTTCCGGACACGTTTCCGCCCGTTTGGATGGAAGCCTGATCCAGGGCAAAGTAGGGGAGGCGCTTGACGTGGAAGCAGGCAAACTGGCTGCACGCGCCTCCGGCCTGTCCCTGTTGGCAACGCTGCGCAATGAACTGGGTTCCCTAAACAAAGTAAAAAGGGTAGTTAAGCTGTTTGGCATGGTGAACGCTACTCCCGATTTCGACAAACATCCTTATGTTATCAACGGTTGCAGTGAGCTAATGACTGAAGTATTTGGACCGGAGAACGGGGTGGGTGCCAGAAGCGCTCTTGGCGTAGCCGGATTGCCGGGGAATTGTACAGTGGAGATTGAGGCGGTTTTTGAGCTGAACGCTTAGCAATTTCAATAGCTCTTTTTAGACATAGTATCTTTCGTGTAGTCATCAAAACGTTTTTCACGATTGAGAAAATAGGAGTCTATTTCATCAATTGCGAACTTTATATCATAGAGGCATTTAAGAACTTTTTCGTTCATAAAACAATTGTTTTTCCCTGTCAACTATTTTTCTGAATATTGGATTTCTGATCGCTTGGTTTTCTACAAGGTCTACCGGTCTCTTAAATAACAGCTCTAAATTTTCTTTTAAATCCATGTAATTGTCAAAATACTCCATCAAATCTACTTGGTAGAACTGGATTAGGATATCTATATCACTTGAATCTTTGAATTTGTCAGTCAAGACGGAACCAAAAAAATAGAGTTCTTTGACCTTGTGTTTTTCACAAAGAGCAAAGAGTTTATCTCTATTTGAATCAATCAGTTTCATGCGTTAATAATTTGTTTTTCAAAGGTCGCATGGAATAGCCAGATTTCGAGAAATATTATCATTTCGGTTGGTGATTTTCGAATCAATGGCTATTTCATACAGCAAAGCTATAATATTTTTTTGAAGGACTATCGATTCAGCAAAATTGCATTGTGCCCAACTTATCACTCATAACTCTTTCAAAAGTTACCACTCAAAACATACTCGTCGGTATTGCAGAATACCTGGCTGTAAATATAGAACCCTTCCCGGTTGGTCTCAATTTTGCGGTTGAGCTGGACTACCGGATGACCTGCTGAAACGCCGAAATATTTTTGCAGCCTTTCGTCGGCGGTGATGGCCAGGATGCGTTGTTCGCCTCCTTTCACCTCCAACCGGTAGTTTTTCCTTAACACATCAAACAAAGATTTATTCTCCATGTTTCTTCCGATAAAGCGGGGAAGATTGATATTGGGAATCATGGTAATGTCGAAAAACACCGGTTTGTTGTTCACCAGCCGGAGCCGCTCCATGTAAAGGCAGCCCGATTCCTGTTCCACACGGCTAAGTGAGAATGAAAATGCCTCGCTCCAGTTTCTTATTTCAGGCTTGACGATAATCCTGGTAAGCAGGTTTTCCTTGCCTACGGCGGAGGTGGTTCCTTTCATTGCCAAAATTCCAACCCCTTTCGGCGCCCCTTTGACGATGCTGCCTTTTCCCTGATGCCTGACGATAAACCCTTCGTTCGAGAGGCGGTCCAACGCCTTGCGGATGGTCGGCCGGGTTACTTTGTGAAGCGCACATAGCTCATTCTCAGAAGGAAGCAGATCGCCCTCCCGGTACACACCCTCGTTGATGTGTTGTCGCAATATTTCGTACACTTTGCTGTGGTGCGGCAATGCGGCCTCGTATTCCACCGGCTTTTCACTATTCACTTTGATTCGCTGCTTTAAATGAGCAATTTGCAAAGATAAAATAATTTTATTGGTAAAATTTGTAAACACATGAAATATTTTATATATAAATTCTAAGTATCAAATAATGAAGTATATATAAATAAAATTGCTTAAATATAAAATTAAATAAAGTTAGTACTTGTATTTACAAGTTAAAATATTTAGTTTTGTCAAAAATTTGTTTTGATATGGCGACCATTGTGATCATGCCCAAGCAGGGGCAATCTGTTGAAAGTTGTATTCTGACCGAAATACCGAAAAAAGTTGGCGATCAAGTTGCAAAGGGAGAACTTCTTTTTGCTTACGAAACGGACAAAGCCTCTTTTGAAGAATTTGCCCCAGTAGACGGAACGATTTTGGCATTTTACTACGAACCGGGCGATGAAGTGCCTGTGCTGAAGGAGGTTTGCGTAATAGGCGCAGCAGGCGAAAAGGTTGAGGCCGGACAATCCGCTGTTTCGGCTCCCGCAAAGGACGAAGTTGAGGTAATCACGGTAGTGGAAGAAAAAAAAGTGGTTGCCACGGCAGTCAGCCAGACTGAAATATCCTCCAATGAAAATGCTTTTATCTCACCGCGCGCCAAGATATTGGCCGCCAAAGAGGGTGTGGCAATAAATAATATCCGGGGAACCGGACCAAATGGCCGGATCCTGGAGCAGGATATTCTCGCTTATCTCGCTTCCAAACCTAAAATTACGCCGTTGGCCAAAAAGAAAGCGGAAGAGGAGCAGCTTTGCGCAGATTGTACAGGCAGCGGACTGGGGGGAACGATCACGGCAAAAGACCTGAAGCAGCCAATGTCAGCTGTTTCAGATGAATTCGAAATAAAGAAATTATCCAATATCAGGAAGCTGATTGCCAAATCGATGCTCAATTCGTTGCAGAATTCGGCACAACTGACACACCACCTCTCCGCTGATGCACGGCAAATCATGCAGTTGCGCAAAGGGATAAAAAAGGCGGTCGATGAGGGCTATCCGACCAATATCACGCTGAACGACCTGATCTGCTTTGCCGTGATCAAAGCCTTGCACAAATATCCGCAGGTAAACAGCCATTTCATGGACGACTCGATGAAGTATTTCAAGAAAGTCCACCTGGGGATTGCCGTTGACACCGACCGCGGTTTGATGGTCCCTGTAATCCGCAACGCGGATGATCTTTCGATCCAGGGCTTGTCGAATCAAATGCGGGAGATTGCCACTGCCTGCAAGAAAGGGAGCATTAATCCCGAGTTGCTGGCATCGGAAGCCGCAACTTTTACCGTATCCAACCTTGGAAACTACGGGGTTGAAATGTTTACGCCGGTGATAAACCTGCCACAAACTGCTATATTGGGGGTCAATACCATCGTTCCCCGGCCAAAAGAGCTGGGAGACGGGGTTTACGGCTTTGTTCCGCACCTCGGGTTAAGCCTTACTTACAACCATCAAGCCCTCGACGGAGGAGAAGCTACCCGATTTTTGAAACAAATTGCGACAGAAATCGAAAACTTAACCATTGAACTTTAACATTAAAGCAAAATCAAGATGGGCAAAAATTACGATTTGGCAAT